>JASLOY010000009.1:1451-19598 GCA_030745255.1 Vicinamibacterales bacterium | reverse complement strand
TGGACACGCGGGTCGTGGTCGGCAGCTACGGGATCATCGTCAGCCCGGTGGACGGCGCGGCCTGGATCGCCTCGGCACGGTTCCCCGGACGCATCGCGCGTCTGGCGCCTGGCGACAATCCGCCCGAGACCTGCGTCACCGAGGTCTACGAGGTGCCCTCCGAAGTCCAGGCGGACATCGACTACGAGGATTCAGGGTTCGGTCCCCGCGGGATCGACATCGACCGCGACGGGGTCATCTGGACCGCCCTATCTGGCAGCAGTCACTTCGCCAGCTTCGACCGGCGCAAGTGTGCGACGCTGAACGGGCCAGCGGCCACCGGCCAGCACTGCAACGAAGGCTGGACCTTCTATCCGACCCCGGGCCCGAACCTGAAGGGCACCAACGTGCGCGCCGACTACCACTACTACAACTGGGTGGATCAGTTCGACACGCTTGGTCTGGGCGACAACGTGCCGATTGCCAATGGCTCGAACTCCGATTCGCTGATCGCGTTGATGCCGGACACCGGCGAGTGGGTCGTGCTACGCGTGCCGTATCCGCAGGGCTTCTTCACCCGCGGATTGGATGGCCGGATCGATGACCCGAACGCCGGCTGGAAGGGTCGCGGCGTGTATGCGACCTACGGGGCGGCCGTCACCTGGCACACAGAGACCGGCTACGGCGCCCGACCCGGTCTGGTGAAGTTCCAGGTCCGGCCCGACCCGCTCGCCAACTGATCGTGGCACGTCCGCCGGTGGCGCGGGGCACCCGACCCCGTGCCACCGGCTGGGCACCCACCCGCTCCGTCCGTCCTCCTGACGGTCGGTTCCAGCCCGTCGCGCAGGGCGTATGTGCCAGAGAGGCAACTCGACGGGAACTTCCCTTTTGCTAGTCGTGGAGGGTCCCTTGGTCGTCTGCCGAGGGGCCGTAGATTCCCGGCACCCTGCCTCCCATGGGCCGCAAATAGGTGCTCAGCTGTCCGCGGTGGTGAATGCAGTCAAACCACATGAGCCAGCCCATGTCACGCCGCGGCATCTCCATGATCACCGCGCCTTCGAACCAAAACTTCGCCGGCGCGTCGTCCCACGCCGCGTCTGTCATGGCAGCCAGCGCCGTCTCGACGTCGCGGCACGCCTGTTCGTACAGCTCTACGGCCTGTGCCACGTCGTCGAACGCGACCTGCATGCGGTGATGGATGGTGCCACTGTCCAACAGCTCGACGACGTCTTGTTCGTGTCCGATGAGATGGCCAATCAGATCCCGCACCGTGCGGGCCTTGGGCTCGGGGCGCCAGTCGAGCTGGCCCGTCGGGACGGCATTGAAGATGCGCACGAAACGCGGGACGTCCTGCGACCGGCACTGCAGAAAGAACTCTCGATTGGTCATTCATTACCCCTCATGCGGCGGTTCCCGCTGTGGTCACTTGCGGTCCGGGCCGCCAACCCTCACCATTGCCGCGTCTCGTCTCGGACCGCCACGGTGGTCACCGCGGAACCCTTGGCGACGGTCCGGCGCATCGTATCCGAAACGGGCTCGTCGTTCGGTGGGTTGCGATGCAGCCGGTCAGGTGCCCTTCTAATTTGACAGCGGGGTCGCATATGTGGGTGGTGGCTGCTACCATGGCAGCCTTGCAGCACAGGCGGGTGTTCGGGTTGCGCGGACCAGATGACAGGAGCAGAGGCGATGAAAGCCGACGAACGACGCAGGGCCATTCAAACATCCATCGCATTCGGGTTCGTCGCAGTCCTGGCGGGCGGCCTGCTGGCGCCGGCGGCCGCAACCGCCCAGGGGCCCGGAACCGAGGACGGCGCGTGGACCTATCTGGGGGGCGACGCCTGGCACACTCGATATACGACGAGTGACCAGCTCGACCCGTCGAACTTCGGCGAGCTCGAGATCGCCTGGGAGTGGAGCGCAACCAGCTTCGGTCCCAGCACGGCGCGGGCCACGCCCAGCTATGTCGACGGCAAGCTGATCACGGTGGCCGGCAACCGGCGCCACGTGGTCGCCCTCGACCCGGCCAGCGGCGATCTGCTCTGGAGCTTTCGGGAGCCGAACACCCACCGCTGGGAGTACTCGATGCGGCAGGGCTACGGGAAAGGCATCGCCTATACCGAGATCGACGGACGTGGCGTCGTGTTCATCACCTCGCCGGCGTTTTTCCTGCATGCCCTCGACGCCGACACCGGCAAACCGCTCGAAAACTGGGGACGGCCGGTGCCCGTGGCTGGCTTCGAGCCGACCGGCACCGTCGACCTTGTGGAAGACCTGATCTCCGACTGGGCTCCGTGGACGAGCATGGACCGGCCCTACGACGCCAGCCAAGGTATCCCGACCGAGATCGGCTACATCACGGCGTCGTCCCCCCCGATCGTGGTCAACGACACGGTGGTGGTCGGCAACTCGGCCGAACAGGGTTACCTGCAGACGCGGGTGGAGAACGTGCCGGGCGACATCCTCGGCTACGACGTACGAACCGGCAACTTCAAGTGGAAGTTCCACGTGGTGCCGCGGCCCGGTGAGGTCGGTCACGAGACCTGGGAGGACGACGCCTGGCAGTGGATCGGCGACGTATCGTCTTGGGCGCCGATGTCCGCCGACCCTGAGCTCGGCCTGGTCTACATCGTGACCAACGGAGCGACCATCGACTACTACGGGGGGCACCACCCCGGCGACAACTTGTTCAGTACGAGCATCATCGCGCTCGATGCCGACACCGGCGAGCGACGCTGGCACTACCAGATGGTGCACCACGACATCTGGAACTACGACACACCCACCGCGCCGGTCCTGATGGACGTGACCGTCGACGGACGCGAGGTCAAGGGGCTCTTCCAGGCCACCAAGCAGGCCTTCCTGTATGCCATCGACCGGGAAACCGGCGAGCCGATCTGGCCGATCGAGGAGCGCTCCGTACCGGCGTCGAACGTGCCGGGTGAGAAGCTGTCCCTGACCCAGCCGTTCCCGACCCGACCGGCGCCCTACGATCTGCAGGGACGCACCGAGGACCACCTGATCGACTACACCCCGGAAATCAAAGAGATGGCGCGTCAGGTGGCGGCAGAGAACAACCTCTTCAACGGGCTGTTCGACCCACCCACGGCCATCGATGATCCAGCGGGACCCGCGTGGAATTGTCCGGGGGGCGGAGGCGGCACTAACATCACCGGCCCCGCCGTCGGTGACCCGGTCCAGGGCATCGTGTTTGTCAGCTCGCAGAGCAACTGTTTCAGGCTGCAGGTGATGCCCGGGGTGGACTCGCCGCTCGACGAGCTCGATCAGTCGGGCACGACCCACACCGACTGGGCCGCGGTGGCGACCACCGTGCGCGGCAGCATCGAGCAGTTCACCATCGACGGCCTTCCGATCTGGAAGGGCCCCGTCGGGCGCATCACGGCGATCGACGTGAACACCGGCGACCACCTGTGGGCCGTTCCGTATGCGGACGCGTCCGAAGCGCAACAGGACCGCATCCGGAATCACCCGCTCGTACAGGGACTCGAGGGTATCGAGATCAATCGAGGCCGTGGCGGGAACACCGCGATGGTGGTGACCCCGACGATGCTCGTCGCCGGCGGCCTGAGCGCCGACAACAGACCGATGCTGTACGCCTACGACAAGCAAACCGGTGAACGGGTTGGCGGAGTGGAGATCCCCGGGGTGACCCGCTACGGCATGTCGAGCTGGACCCACGAAGGCCGGCAGTACATCATCGTGCAGCTGTCCGAGGGCCTGGCCGCTATGGCGCTGCCTGTCGAAGGAGGAGACGCGCCGGGCCAGCACTGAACATCATGGCGCCGAGGTCGTGGCGTGAACGAGGTAGCTCACGCCGCCCCGATTCAACCACACGCGGACATAGTCACCACCGATCAGCTCGTCGACATAGGCCTGGTTGCGCGGCACCCAGCTCTTGGCGACCTCTCCGATCTCGGCATCAGGAATAGCGGCAGCGAGACCACGACCCGCAACAGAGCCATCGCTGTCACTGACAAACTCTACCCACCGCGTCGAACCGGTTGTCTCTCCCCCGACTGGCGGCGCGCCGCCGTCGGCGAGTCGCAGCGTATAGGCACCGGCCGCCAGCGGCTCGCCATCGAGATACACCATCCGAGGGATGTCAATTCCTCCCCTCACGGCGCGAAACACGTCCGACTCCTCTGTTTCCTCAGTTTCGGTCCGCATCGCCACCAGAGACGCCGTCACACCGTTTGCGGCCCGCAGCGCAGCCTCGGCCTCTCGGGTTGCCTCGGACAGTTCATCACGGGCCAGCGCCTCGTTCGCCGCGGCCACCGATGCCTCCGCTCCCGCCACGTCGTTCAAGAACGACGACGCCTCGTCCTCGGGCAGCTCTGCGACCGCCTGTCGAGCGTCGGTGACCGCACGTTCCGCGTCGGCCACCATCTGGGTCGCCTGGGTGCGCAGCCGCTGTTTCTCGACGTCGATGGCCCGCTCAACCTCGTCGGCTGCTGTCTCGGTCAGACCGGCCAGCTCGATCGTGCGTTCGTAGGCACGCGTCAGCGCGAAGCGCTCCGCTTGCGCCGCCACCTCGGCGTCCATCCGCCCGACGGCGGCCTGTGCTTCGCCATACTCGTCGGCAGCGTAAACCGCTCCCTCTGCCGCAACTGACGCGACCCTCGACCGAGCCGCTTCCACAACCTCGGTGGGGGGCTGCGCGCACCCGACAATCGACGACATCGCCACTACCACAAGAATCGGCGAAAACAGGTTTTTTCTCATGGCAGACCTCCTCATTATGTCTTTATGTCGCGGCGCGCCCAAGGCACAAGCAATCGAGAATCAGCCGATTATACCCGCAGGATTCCGACAAGTGTGGCGCTGGCTTTCAAGCCTGCAGAGAGCATGAAGACCTATCAGAAGCGAAACAGACGATTCACTTTGACCACGAAGCCGCGATTGCGGAGCTCGGAAAACCGGTCCGGTCGGAGCGGATTCGTGTCCTGCTCCTCGGTGTAGACGACGAACAGCTCGCTGCCGGGACTGTACTCCCACCGCAGCCGCAGATTGTTGCTGATGGCGTCGGTGACCGAGTTGTACTGCACCAGCCCGCCGAAGAACATGCGAGGCGTAAACGTGTAGGTCACGCGGGTCACAACCAGATCGGTGCGAAACGCGCCTTGCGGCGTGTCGATCCAGTTGACCGACACTGTCGGCTCGACCGAGAGCCGCTGGGTCATCGCCAACCGGCCCTGCGTGAACCCAACAGACCGAATGTTCCCGTTGAAGAACTCCCCGAGACGCACCGTGAACGTTCCGGTGAGTCGGCGTTGCGCCCCGGGCGCATACGTCGCCTCCACGTCTCTGAAGCTGTAGCCGCCGACCGGGAGTGTCACGCCGGGGCCCCTTCCTCCGGCATCAACTGAATGAGCCCGGTGATGGCCGAAACGGTGCGATAGACCGGCTCGGCGAGCAGACCGTCGAGCAGGATGCCCGCGGTCAGCTTGATGGCGCGGATGGTGGTGCCTCCGCGGTCGTCTCTCGTGACCACGTCTGTCGTTGCCACCAGCTCCCTCGGGTCTGGCACACCCGCGACCCCGCCGGGCAGCGTCGGGGCGACGGACGCCTGAGCCGGGTCGCCCTCCGCCGACGAGGGCTGGGCTCCGACCAGCGAGGGGCTGGCTGCCAGCGCCAGACTCGTCACGACGAGCAGCAAGCGGAACATGCTGGGTTCGGGAAGCATGGGACGCCGACAATCAGCCGATTCTGCGGGGGGGGGACTTTCTCAGGCAGCGCACGAATGGCAGAGCCGGGTGACCGTGCTATCGCCCATCGAAGACGTATTGCACCGTCGCCTGCAGCCGATCGGGCTCGGCCACGAAATCGCTGTACTGACTTGGCACCGAGTAACTGTCGACCACCTGGTCGACCGACCGGCCGGCAGACTGCCCTGCCTTCGCCTTGGCCACGACGTCGTTGTAGAAGCCGCTGTAGTTCGCCAGGTCGTTCCACACCAGCGGCTCGTCGTTGTGCCCCGGGATGACGGTGTCGACACCCTGAATGCCGGCCACCGCCTTCCTCAAGGTCTCGCCAAACTCGAGCGCGCTCCCGTTGCCGTTCGGCACGTCGAGGAATGGCAACCCCTTGCGCGCAAACATGTCGCCGGTGTGCAGCGTGCGGGCATTCCTGAAAACCACAAACGTGTCGCCGTCGGTGTGGCCGCGACCGAAATAGTAGAGGTCGATCTGATCCGCCCCGCTGCCGATCGTCGTCCGATCCGAAAAGGTCGTCTTCGGCAGATACTTCGCGTTCTCGCCCTTGAACGCGTCGCAATTGGTCACCGACTCGCAGCTCGCCCGCGACATCTGCGCCAGCGTGTTCTCGTGCACGACTACGTCGACCGTGTCGGGAAACTCGACATTCCCCCCGCTGTGGTCATAGTGCGTATGGGTATTGATGATCCGGGTCACCGGCTTGTCGGTGATGTCGCGAACCTTGGCCAGGATGTCCTGTCCGTAGCCGAATATCTTCGTGTCGACCAGTGTAACCCCGGACGACATGACGAAGATGGCCGTGTTACCGCCACTGCGCATCCCCTGCTCGGCCGGGTCGTTGGCCAGCATGTAGAGATTGTCGGCCACTTCGTGCACCAGGAGGTTCGCACGTGGCTGCCGAGCCTCGTAGCTCGCCGCCGTGGCGAAGACCCCAGCGAAGGTGACGAAACCCAGACACAGCATGCGCCTCATCTGCTCCCCCTGACCCGGATTACCGCGCGAACGCCTTCGCTCTGACATCGTCCCGCCTACAGGACTCCCGCCTGGCGCATGACGGCTTCGCACTTCTCGCGAATTTCGGTACCCACCTCGAACGGATCGCCCCGCACATACTCGGCCCGGAACAGCTCGACCGACAGCGCCCCGGTATACCGCTTCTCGACCAGCTTCTCGATGATGCGCACCACCGGCGCGATACCGTCGCCTGGAATCAAGCGCGAATCGTTGTTGATCAGCTCGCGAGGCGTATCGAGCAGATCCTGGAAATGCGCGTGAGCCAGCTCGCCCGGCTCGAGCAGATCCAGATCCTCGAACTTGCTCAGCCCCGACCAGAAGTGGAAAAAGTCGAGCATCGGCCGGACGTTGGGATGCGCCGCCGCCCGAATCATGCTGAGCGCCGAGGTCAGCGTGGCCAGGTGAGTCGACGTGCGGAGGAACTCGATCATCGCCGTCAGGTTGAACTCGCCGGCGATCCCTCCTGCCTCGCGGATGGCGTCCGGGGTGGCCGCAAAGTCGTCTGCGGTCACGGGCCGGTTGGTGATTGCCGGCGAGTAGACCTTCTCGAGGCCAAGGCTCGCGAACTGATCGCAGCGGCGTCTCCACGCCTCGAGCGACGCCACCCGTGCCGGGCCCGGAATCCAGAGATCGGGCAGCACCGCGGCGGCTGACACCGGCGTCAATCCCAGGTCGCCCATGAGGCGCCTGGCGGCAGGCAGCGTGTCGCTCTCGAGGAAGCCATCGAGCATCCTGTCGTTCAGCTCGACATACTGGATGCCGGCCTTCGCCCAGCCCTCGAGCGATCCGCGGAATCCGGCCGCCCGCGATGTGTTCTGGTGAATGCTGAGCAGCATCTTGCCAGGCGCTGCCGATTGCGCGTTGACCAGCCGCGCCACAGACGCCGCCACTGGTGCCAGCAGAAGGGTCCTTCTAGTGAGCATGGCCCTGACTATACCTCCGATTCCGCCTGTCGAGGTGCCTCACGCATTCGAGCCCGTCAGGCCTCCTCCGCCCCGTCGAAGCAGACGACCGTATTGCCGCGGCCCCGGTTGTGCTCGAACAGCTCGAAGGCCTTGATGAACTCGTCGCGGGGAAAGATGCGATCGACGCGCGGCTGGATCACCCCGGTCGTCAGGAAGTCGATGATCTCGGCCACGTTCCGCTGGTGCCCCTCCGGATTGTCTCTGGCCCATCGGGCCCAAATGCTCCCGACGACGACGGCTTCCTTGACTAGCAGCAGGCCGGGACGTATCGGCTTCTGTCCCGCGGTGAACCCAACCAGGCAGATCTTGCCGAGCGGCCGGATCGACGACACCAGCGCCGACTCGAAGAGCGCTCCCTGGACCATGTCGATCACCACATCCACACCCTTGGGATGACCCAGCTCGGCCGCAGCCTGCTTGACGTCGGTCTTGAACAGTCTGTGGCTGTCGCGGTCTCTGCCGTAACAGAGGACACGATCGGCGCCGGCCGCGAGGGGGAAGTCGGCCTTCTCCGGAATACTGACCCCGGCGATCACCTGCGCTCCCATCGCCTTGGCCAATTCGACCGCAGCCATCCCAACCCCGCCAGACGCGCCGTCAACCAGCACGAGGTCGCCCGCGCCGACTTCCCCGAGATTCTTCAGCGAGTGATACGCCGGAAAAAAATTGCGGCCCAGGTTCGCGAGCTTCGACAGCTCCAGGCCGTCAGGAGCCTTCCAGACCGAGTCCGCCCGCACTTTGACGACCTCTGCCAGGCCGCCGAGCTGCATCTGGGCAATGACCCGGTCGCCCACGGCTACACGCTCGACTCCGGCGCCCACATCCAGCACGGTTCCAGCCCCATCCAACCCCGGCACAAACCGAAGGTCCGGTTTGTGCTGGTAGAGACCCTGCGCTTGCAGCGCGTCGGGATATTGCACGCCCGCGTAGTGGGTGCGCACCAGGACGTGGCCTTCCTCGCACTCGGGCGTAGAAATGTCGTCGAGCGCCAGCACGGCGCGCAACGGGTCTGGGGTCGGCACCGGCCTGCCCATGTCGTCGAGACCGGCGAAACGGTGGCAGCGGACGGCTCTGATGAGATCGCTCATAGTGTGTTTTGACACCTGGAGTAGGGACGAGAACCAGGGGATTATACCTGCGGGGCCGACCTTCGGTTGAAGGCCGCCCCTACTCCCGCTTGACGATCACCAGCGTGATGTCGTCCGACGGAGGACCGAAGGCAAGCAGGTCGTCCTGAATCGCTTCGTAGATCTCTCGGGCCGAGCAGCCCTTCACCTCGCGCAGCCGTTGTTCCACGCGCTCCGGAAAGTACCGGTCGGCACCGTGCTCCGCCAGTCCGTCGGTGTGGAGCACCAAGATGTCACCGGCGCCGAGCAGCGCCCACTCGTTCACCTCGTACTCTTCTTTGAAGCCGAGGAGGCTCTCGTTCGCGTTGCGGTCAATGACGTTGAGCGACGGTTGGATACCAATTGGGGGAAACGACACGCACCGGTCGGCATTGACCTCCATGAACCGATCGTGGAGGTAGGAAAACACACGCGGAAACGGCTGGCCGGCCGAGAGAAACCTGAAGGTTCCCTCTTCCGAGACTTCACCATAGAGGAGCGACACGAACTTGTGGGTACCGGATGACCGATACAACCTCGTGTTCAGGTTCTCGAAGAGCTGTGTCGTGATCTGACCGAACCGGTCGAGCTCGTAGAGCGCCCCCAGCAGAAACGCTTGATGCGTCATTGCCGCAAGCAGCGCATCAGTCATCTGGTGCCCGGAGACGTCGAGCACCGCGATGCCCGCTCGCTGACGGCATCGCGCCAAGCTATCGGCGATGGAGGACTTCCCCTCGGCGGACGCCTTGGCGATGCGGGCGTCCAGGTCGTATCGCTGTTTGAAGTCGACGTAGATGAGGTGGTCGCCGCCGGCAGCGCCACTGAGCGGCCGTGTGCCGCCCCAGACGTCAATCCCGTGCAGTCGTGGCACCTCCCCCGACTCGGGGATCAGCTGCTTCGCTATCTCCTGAAAATTTTCGAGCTCCTTGGCAAGCGACGCTGCCGCCTCAGCCGAATCCGATGTGCTCACGACGGTTCCCTCGGAGCGGCCCATGACCGACCCCGGTCTTCCAACTTCGCACAGAAAGAAGTGCCCTGACCGAGGCCGAGCGAGGCACGTTATGGCCATGAAGTGGCGATGGCGCGCCGGATCAAGAACAGTCGATTATAACCATTCGTCGCGCCGTGCCAGCATGGTGGGCCAAGGCACTGGTCGCAGCCGGCGCCTGCCCAGGTTGCGGGAGAGCGGCCTGTTCGAGCGCCGCGTGGAGCGCCTCGCCATCCTGGTAGCGCTCGCCCAGGGGCTTGGCGAGACAGCACCCGATGAGCTCAGCAAGGGCGCCGGGGACCCTGGCCTCAGGTCCGAGACCGACGAGGGCTCGCCCTTGAGGTTCGACGACACAACCGCGATCGAGCTGTCGCCCCTGAACGGCCGTTGCCCGGTCGCCATCTCGTAGAACATCACCCCCAGCGAGAAGATGTCGCCGCGTGCGTCGACCGGGCGGCCGACCTCCCACCACTGACTGCCACTCCGGAGGTAGAATCAGACGCTCGCGCCTGTCGTCACAGTCACCGCCACCAAATCGAGGTATCGAGATGGGTTTGTTCCGCCGTTGGTCTCCCGGTGTTCCAGTGCTGGTTCTGTTGTTCGTCATGCTTGCCGGCTCGGGTGTGGCTCACGCGCAGTCGAGCGACGGCTTCACGCCGGTCACCGATGCGATGCTCGCCGAGCCGTCGCCGGGCGACTGGCTGATGTGGCGCCGGACGCTCGACGGGTGGGGGTACAGTCCGCTTGACCAGATCACACGCGACAACGTCGGCAATCTCAGGATGGCGTGGACCCGGGCGCTTGTCCGAGGCAGCATGGAGGGGACGCCGCTGGCCTACGATGGCGTGATCTACATGCCGAATTCCAGCGACGTCATCCAGGCGATCGACGCCGTCAGTGGCGACCTCATCTGGGAGCACCGCCGCGACCTGCCGGATGACGTCTACGACTTCGTGGGGGGCAATGCCCGCAACAACCGAAACATCGCGATGTACAACAGGTTCATCATCAACACCAGCGACGACAACTATGTCTTCGGGCTCGACGCCACCACCGGGGAGATTGCCTGGGAGAACCAGATCTTCGACTATCAGGTGACGCCGGCCGGCCACAGCTCGGGCCCGATCATCGCCGACGGCAAGGTCATCTCGGGGCGAAGCTGTCGACCGATGGGTGGGCCGGAGTCGTGCGTCATCGTGGCGCACGATGCGCTGACCGGCGAAGAGCTCTGGCGTACCAGCACCATCCCTCGACCCGGCGAGCCCGGGGACGAGACCTGGGGCGGGGTGCCCTGGGAAGAGCGGATTCACGTTGGCACCTGGATGCCGCCGAGCTACGACCCGGAGCTGCGGCTGATCTACCAGGGCACCTCGGTGACGTCACCGGCCCCGAAGTTCCTGCTGGGTGGCGTCAACAACAAGCATCTGTATCACAACTCGACGCTTGCGCTCGATGTCGACACCGGCGAGATCCGGTGGTACTACCAGCACCTGAACGACCACTGGGATCTGGACCACCCGTTCGAACGGATGCTCGTCGACACCGCGGTCGCGCCGGACCCGAGCGCGGTGAGCTGGATCAACCCGAACCTGCGCGCGGGCGAAGTTCGGAAGGTGATGACCGGCATCCCGGGCAAGACCGGCGTGGTCTATACGCTCGACCGCGAGACCGGCGAGTTTCTCTGGGCCAACCCAACGGTGCCGCAAAACGTCATCAGCAACATCGACGGCACGACCGGCGCGGTCACCGAGAACTCGGAGGTCGTCTTCAGCGGCCTCGGGCAGGAAGTACTGGCCTGCCCCACCTGGGCCGGCGGCAAGGACTGGGAGGCGGGCGCCTACAGCCCGCTGACCAACACGATGTATTTTCCGCTGCGCAACACCTGCGCGCGGATGCTGTCGACCCAGAACGTCCGGGGCGAGCGGGAATTGGCGTTGACCCAGGGAGGGCAGCGCCCGCTGGCGATCTACGCGCTGGCGGCGCGCCATCAGCTGGCGCCGGGTACCGACAACCTCGGCACCGTGCACGCCATCTCGGCGGAGACCGGCGCGACCACCTGGCTGTATGAACAGCGAGCCGCCACACAGTCGCTGGTGGCGACTGGCGGTGGACTACTGTTCGGGGGCGACGCGAACGGACGATTCCGCGCGTTCGACCAGGAGAGCGGCGAGATTCTCTGGGAGATCAACCTCGGGTCGCCGGTGACCGGCTACCCGGTGTCGTTCGCGGTCGATGGCCGGCAATACGTGGCCGTCGCCACCGGCACCGGCGCGGGCATCAACCTCCGAATGACGCCGGAGCTGACCCCGAGCACCGGAAACAACCTGTTTGTCTTCGCCTTGCCCGAGTGACGCCCCGCCCGGCGCGTCGGGTTCGACGCACCGGGCAGGAGACCGATCGGACTTTGTTTGGATGCGGCTATCGCCGGGCTCTATCGATCCGGCCGCCGGACGTACTTCTTGAGGTCGCGCGGGCCCACCTCGGCGCCGTAGATGTTGCCCGCCGCGTCGACCGCCACACCCTCCGAGAAGCTGGTGCCAGCCAGTGGCCCGTCATTCGCGTCGGCCGGGTCGGGGATGAAATACATCAGCTCACCGGTCCGGGCGCTTCCAATTCGGATGCCACGCTTGTATTCACCATGCCCACGCCGGTCTGACGACTCCGAGTCGGTCGCATAGAGCATGTCGTTGGCATCGATGAAGATGCCGCTGTTCCGGCTGAACTGCAGCCACGTATCGAGCAGCGTGCCCTCCTGGTCGTAGATCAAGATGCGGTTGTTCGACCGGTCTGCCACAAACAGGCGACCCTGCGAGTCGAACGCCAGCGCATGCGGCACGCCGATCTCACCGTCGCCGCCCCACTCCTTGATGAAGTTCCCCTCGGCGTCGTACTTCACGACGCGCTGGCGCGAGCGGGTGCCGCCATGCCCGTCGCCAACATAGATGTTGCCGTTCGGGCCCACCACCACGTCAGAGGGCTGGTTGAAGTGGTTCTCGTCGTTGCCCGCTTCACCGGCTGTACCGAGGCTCATAAGCAGATCGCCGTCGGGGCTGAACTTGTGCACCTGGTGTCCCTTGCCCTCTGTCCCCCGGGCGTCGGTCACCCACACATTGCCGTCACTATGAACATAGATCCCGTGGGGCCAGTTCATCTTTCCCGCGCCAAAGCTCTTGACCAACTGGCCCGAAGCATCGAACTTGAGGACCGTGTCGAGCGTCGACCCCTCGCAGGCGTTCTGCCCGCACCGCTCGGCCACCCAGACGTGTACACCGTCCGGGTCGATGTCGACCGCGCTGGTCGAGCCCCAGTGACGCGCCCCCGGCATCTTGGCCCAGCCCGTGATGGTCTGGTACGGGTTCGGCAAATCGTTGCCCGTCTCCTGGGCTACGGCCGGGGTGAACGAACCGGCGACAAGGGCGAGTCCCGCCGCCACGATGAATCCACGTTGCATGAGATGAAGCACGGCTCTTTCTCCAGAATGTGAGAATCGACGCGAGGCCAGCGCTCGACTGGCACCAGGCTCACGTAAGGGTACGAGTGGGGTCCCTGCTGCCCCTGCGGGACAGCCGACGTCCCGCGTGGCATTTTCTCCCGGCCGCCTGTCGAATGGCAAGAAATCACAGCGGGAGGAAGAACTTCCACCCTTCGGCCAGACGCTGATCGGTTCGCGCGCGCCCGTCGCCGGCGCCACAGATGACCCGGGTCTGGGCCTGGCAAGCCTCGCGCACACGGTCGAACATCGCGTCCACCTCGGGATGGTTTCGCCCCGGCGGATTCGGGCCGAGCCCGAGATCCATCGCCATGTCTCCTGGGATGACCATGATGGCGCTGATCGGAGTCTGGAGAATGTCGTGGATGTTGCCCACCGCCTCCGCTGACTCGATCATGGCAACCGCGAACAGCTCTCCCTCCGGATTGAGCGGCCAGACGTCGGCCTTGCGCGCATAGTCGGCGCCACCCATCCCCCAAAGACGCATCGCGCCCCCCGGGCCCCACCCGCGCTCTCCCCGCGGCGAGGGATACGCCGAGTCGCGGAAGGGCGGGTATCGCATTGCCCGAACGAACCGCATTGCTTCTTCGGCGCGATCGACGTGCGGCAGGATGATGCCCATCGCCCCCAGGTCGAGGGCCTGCTTGATCGCCCACTTGAAGTCCTCGTCGCCATCCTGGGGAATCCGGACCAGCGGCGCCAGGCGCATCTGCCCTTCGGGCGTGCGATCCTCGTTCATTTCCGCCAGCACCTCCCGGACGAGCGCCCCGGAGAACGGTGAATGCTCCATGTCGACGAACCGCCAGTGTGTGTTGGCGACCGCCGCCTCACCCGACTCGATCGCCTCGATCGCCCTGTTGATGCGGACCGGCTCCTGTGCGCGGACGACGTCGGATGCCAGCTGTGGGCCCAGGCCGACGAGCACCAGACCAAGTACGGCTGTCAGCGCCGGTCGCGGCAGATGCGTCTCTGAAGATGTCGGACGTGTCGAATGTGTCGTGTTCATGGGCTTCCCCTCGCTCGTCGCGGTCGTACCACAATCTCAGTGCGTGAGACGTAATCATAGACGACCCAATCGTCGGAACCCGCTTTTGTTGATGTCATGGAGCAGGCCTTCGGCCCTGGCAGGCAAGGCTGAAAGCCTAGCCTCACGCCAATTCCTTGCCCGGACGAGCTCACTGGCGGATACAATATGTGTCAATCTGGTGACCCTGGAGGCATGACGTTGACACCCCACGCGTTCCGTGCGGTACGGTCGCCCCGAGGGCTGATAGTCGCCGTTTGTCTACTGACCGTGGTAGAGGCTGTCAGCCTGGGTGCCGCCGGCGCCGATGCACCTCTCGCCGACGCGGCCAAGGGTCAGAACTGGGACACGGTCGGCGCCCTGCTGCGGCAGGCGACCGACGTCGACGCGGCCCAGCCGGATGGATCGACCGCCCTGCATTGGGCGGCCTACTGGAACGCCCCCGACACGCTCGACCGGCTGATCGCCGAAGGGGCCGACGTCGACGCGGCAAACGACTACGGCGCCACACCGCTGTGGGCCGCTTGCGCCAATCGCCACGGCGCGATTGCAGAGCGGCTCCTCGCCGCAGGCGCCGACCCGAATCGCGGGCTGCGATCGGGCGAAACGCTGCTGATGCGCTGCGCGCACACCGGTGACGCGGCGGCTGTCAGCGCGCTCGTGGCCCACGGTGCCGACGTCGACGCCACCGAACCTGAAAAGGGACAGACGGCCCTGATGCGCGCCGTGGCCCGCCAGTATCCCGACGTCGCACGCATCCTCCTCGAAGCGGGCGCCGCGGTCGATACCCGCACCGTCGCGGTCCAGCAGCTGCGTGGCACGGGCGAACGCAGCACGACGAGTCCGCAGGGCTCCACCTATTTCGACGCCGGAGGCTTCACACCGCTGCTGTTTGCGGCGCGACACGGCGCCGTCGAGTCCGCGGCCCTGCTACTCGAGGCGGGCGCCAACGTGAACGACACCGGCGCCGACGGCAACAGCGCGTTGGTGCTGGCTGCCATGAGCGGGCACGAGGCGCTGGCGCGCTACCTGCTCGAGCGCGGCGCCGACCCGGATGCCGATCGGGCCGGTTACACCGCCCTGCATGCGGCGGTCCTCCGGTCGCAACCCGATCTGCTGCGCGACCTGCTGGCCAGGGGTGCGAGTCCGAACGTGTCGTTGACCCGAAGCACACCGGTCCCCCGGTGGACGTTTCAGCACATCTTCACGCTCAGGGAGAAAGGGTCGACACCCTTGATGCTGGCGGCCAAGTATCTCGAACCCGAGATGGTGCGAGTGCTCGCGGCCGCCGGGGCCGACCCGCTCCTGCCGATGGACGATGGGACCACGGCGTTGATGGCCGCGGTGGGGCTTGGAGCGAATCGCAGCACCACGCGCCGCAACCGCCTGATCGCCCCCGAGCTCGTGTCGGCCGAGTGGGCCGATGGCGACCTGGTAAGGGCCACCGTGCAGGCAGCACTTGATGCCGGTGCGGGGGACGCCGGCGCCATCGACACGGCGGGCCGGTCCGGCAACACCGCGCTCCATGGCGCTGCCCGCTATGGCTTCAGCGCGGCCGCCGAGTTGCTCATCGCTCAGGGCGCCGACCCGGACCTCGAGAACGAGGCCGGGTCGACCGCACGGGAGATGCTTGAACGGTTGGAGGCGAGCCAGTAAGCGTGCGCTCGAAGAAGGCAGAAGTCAGAAGCCACAGGAGGCTTCGCCGCATGAATCAGACACCGACGAAACGCTGTCTCGGGACCAACGGACGATGGGTCCTCGTCGGTGTGGGAATCGCCTACGCCCTCGGCAGCGGACAGGGGCATCTACGCGCCCAGGCGCCGGAAGGCGCGCGCGCTGCAGCGGCGCCGGCCGCGATGTCGGCGCCAGACGCCCGGGCCATGCTCGACCAGTACTGCGTGACCTGTCACAACGAACGAACCCGAACTGCCGGTCTGAGGCTCGACGCGATGGACCTCGCCAGCGTAGGTGAGGATGCCGCCACGTGGGAGCATGTCATACGCCGCCTGCGGGCCAGCGCGATGCCGCCCTCGGGTCGGCCCCGGCCCGACGCGGAGACATCCCGTGCCTTTGTCTCCTGGCTCGAGGCAGAGCTCGACCGCGCGGGGCTTGCGCAGCCGGACCCGGGCCGTCCCGCCATTCACCGGCTGAACCGGGTCGAGTATGCCAACGCCATCCGCGACCTGTTCGCCCTCGAGATTGACGTGAACGCGCTCCTGCCGGCCGACGACGAGCAGGACGGGTTCGACAATATCGCCGAGGTGCTGTCGGTGTCGCCGACGCTCATCGAGCGCTACCTGTCGGCGGCCCAGCGCATCAGCCGGCTCGCCGTCGGCTACCAGGGCGTGCGGCCGATCGCCGAGACCTACCCGGTCCACGGTTCGCTGGTCCAGGACGACGCAATGAGCCTCGATCTGCCGCTTGGCTCGCGGGGCGGGGTCGTCATCGAGCACAACTTCCCTGTCGACGGCGAATATCTCATTCGCGTCACCCTGCGGAAGCAGGAATACGGCTATGCACGCGGCATGGGGCAGCCGCACGAACTGGACCTGCGGCTGGATGGCGCGCGTCTCGACACCTTCACCGTCGGCCGCGAGTGGGAGCACGGGCAACTGCCGCCGATGGGATATGCGGGCAAGTTCGAGCAAGTCTACGACGGCAACTCGTTCCCCGAATGGGAGCGTTACGCGCTCAACGCCGATAGAGGCCTGGAGATTCGGACGACGGTGACCGGCGGTCGTCACCAGGTTGGCGTCGCCTTCGACCGACGGTCGGCGCTGCTCGAGGGAATCCTGCCGCTCCCCGACGACCGCTCGTCGTACTCCTATGGCCAGGACGAGATGCAGGACCGGAACCCGGCAGTCTCCGGCATCGAGATCATCGGCCCTTACAACCCAAGTGGCGCCACCGAGCTGGCTAGCCGGAGCAAGCTGTTTGTCTGTCATCCGACCGCCACAGCAGACGAACCCGCGTGCGCACGAACGATTCTCTCCGCGCTGGCGCGCCGGGCCTATCGGCGGCCGGCATCGGACGACGACATTGACGCCCTCCTGGCGTTCTACCAGGAAGGCCGGGCCGAGGGCAGCTTCGACACAGGCATCCAGGCCGCGGTCGAGCGGCTGCTCGTCGACCCGGAGTTTCTGTTCCGCGTCGAGACCGACCCGGCTGGGGTAGCCCCGGACACCTCGTATCGCGTCGGCGACCTCGAACTGGCGTCCCGCCTCTCGTTCTTCCTGTGGAGCAGCATCCCCGACGATGAGCTGCTCGACCTGGCTGAGCGAGACCAGCTTCGCGATCCGACCGTCCTCGACCGGCAAGTTCGGCGCATGCTCGCCGACCCGCGGTCACGGGCTCTGGTCGAGAATTTCGGGGGCCAATGGCTGCATCTGCGGAAGCTGCGAAACGCCGCTCCGGACACCGCCACCTACACCGCGTTCGACGAGAACCTGCGTGCGGCCATGCGGCGGGAAACGGAGCTCTTTCTCGAGCACCAGCTGCGGGAAGACCAGCCACTGGTGAACATGCTGCAGGCCGACTACACGTTCGCCAACGAGCGTCTGGCCCGCCACTACGGTATCCCGGACGTGTACGGTCCGCACTTCCGTCGCGTCACCTATCCGGACGACACGCGCGGCGGCCTGCTCGGACACGCCAGCCTGCTGACCATCACCTCCTATGCGAACCGCACCTCACCGGTGGTACGGGGCAAATGGCTGCTCGAGAACATCCTCGGCACACCGCCGCCCCCCCCGCCGCCGAACGTCCCCAGCTTGCGGAACGCGGGCGAGGAGGGGGTGCCGGCCACCATGCGTGAGCGGCTGGCCCAACACCGGACGAACGCCGTGTGTG
>JASLOY010000009.1:0-1441 GCA_030745255.1 Vicinamibacterales bacterium | reverse complement strand
CGACCCGATGGGGTTCGCGCTCGAGTCCTACGACGCCATCGGCCGCTTCAGAACCACGAACGGCGGCGGCACGCCGTTCGACACCGGAGTGCCGATCGATCCGTCGGGCACGCTCGTCGACGGCACCGAGGTGCGTGGCCTGAACGGGCTACGCGATGTCGTGCTGAGCAAACAGGACCAGTTCGTGGAGACGGTCACCCACAAGCTGCTCACCTACGCTGTCGGACGCACGCTCGAACATCGCGACATGCCGGTGGTCCGGCAGATCGGTCGACAGACGTCACCCGGCGACCTCACCTGGTCGTCGCTCATCACCGGCATTGTCAAGAGCCCGCCGTTCCTGTTGCGGAGGTCGGAATCATGATCATTCACAAGCTGGCGATTTCTCGCCGAACCGTGCTGCGCGGCGTCGGCGCAACGCTCGCGCTACCGCTGCTCGAGAGGATGCTGCCCACGTCGCCGGCCCTGGCACGGGCTGCGGCGGTACCGGTCACCCGGTTCTGCACGGTGTATGTGCCGAACGGCATCGTCATGGACCGCTGGACGCCGACCACCGAGGGCACCGGGTTCGAGTTCACACCGACGCTGAAGCCGCTCGAGCCGTTCCGCGATCACCTGCTGGTGTTGAGCGGTCTCGACAACACCGGCGCCCGCTCGCGCTCGGGCGCCTCGGGCGCCCACGCGAAGCCGGCCGGCGCGTTCATGACCGGCATCGAGCCGCTGCCGACCACCGGCAGCTCGAGCCTCCAGCTCGGCATCTCGATGGACCAGATCGTGGCGAACGCGCTGGGACAGGAGACGCCGCTGCCCTCCCTCGAGCTGGGGCTCGTGGGAGCCGACACGGTAAACGGTGTCGGCACCTGCGACGTCGGCTTCAGCTGCGCCTACCAAAATAGACTGGCCTGGGGCGGTCCTTCGACACCGCTCCCGGTGGAAACCAATCCGCGGGTGGTGTTCGACCGGCTGTTCGGCAACATCGACAGCACCGACCCGGCAGTACGCACGGCGCGTCTGCGACGCCAGGGCAGCATCATCGACTCGGTGCTCGAGAAAGTCGATCGCCTCCGGGGAGACCTCGGCCAGCGCGACCGGGCCAAGCTCGGCGAGTATCTCCAGTCGGTGCGTGAGATCGAGCGACGCCTCCAGAACGCCGAGGCCCAGGGCCGTGAGCTGCCGCTGGTCGAATCGCCGGCCGGCATCCCGGTCAGCTACGACGACCACGCGCGGCTGATGTTCGACATGCAGGTGCTGGCGCTACAGACCGACACGACCCGCGTCATCACGTTCCAGATCGGCCGGGAGCAGAGCGGCGCCACCTACCCCCAGATCGGGGTGTCGGACTCGCACCACCCGATTTCGCATCACGGCGGCGACAAGAACAAGATCGCCAGCCTGGCGAAGATCAATGCCTATCACACAACACTTTTCGCCTATTTCCTCG
>JASLOY010000099.1 GCA_030745255.1 Vicinamibacterales bacterium | reverse complement strand
GGCTCGACCGCGCCAGAGGCGTTGCCATAGCTGACCATCAGCCCGCGCGGCTGCAGACAGTCGAGCGACGCCATGAAGGTGTCCTTCCCGACCGAGTCGAACACCACCGGCACGCCGGCACCGTCTGTCAGCGCCCTGACCCGCTCGGGGACGTTCTCTCGGGTGTAGACGATGGCGTGGTCGCACCCGTGGGCCCGCGCAAGCTCCGCCTTTTCGTCGCTGCCGACCGTGCCGATGACCGTCGCCCCGAGATGCTTCGCCCACTGACATGCGATGAGCCCGACGCCGCCGGCGGCGGCGTGGAGCAGAATGGTGTCACCCGGCTTCACCGGGTAGATCCGTCGGATGAGGTACTGCACCGTGCACCCCTTGAGCATCATCGCGGCCGCCTGCTGGTCGGTGATGGCATCGGGCACTTTGACGAGCCGTGCTGCATCAACCACACGCTGCTCGGCATAACTACCCAGGCTCATGCTGTAAGCCACCCGGTCACCGACGCCGACCTCCGTAACACTGTCCCCCACCGCCTCCACGACACCGGCGCCTTCGTTGCCGATGACGGCCGGCATCGCCGGTACCGGGTAGAGCCCGGTTCGGTGGTAGACGTCGATGAAATTGAGACCTGCCGCCGTCTGTCGAATCAGTGCCTGGCCCGGTCCTGGCGTCCCCGGGTCCACCTCGTCCAAGCGCAACACTTCGGGTCCGCCATGCTCATGAATGCGAATCGCTCTCGTCATTGAATGCTCCGATTACTCCGCGTCCGCTCCGAACTTCTGGTCGCAGCCCACACCGCGGTGGGCCCGGGAATCATACTGCGGTCCCGCCAAAGGCACCACGACGCGCAGGCTGAATCCACCTTCACCAAGGCTTCGGCGCACCCGCCGAAGCTTGCCGGCGATCGACGTCGGCGAGCGATGGCGGGTGACAACGCTGGTCGCTTTTCGGCAGACTGTCACGGCATGACGCGTTCCGCCTTCGATACGCACCACCCTCCGGACCCGGCGCTGGTCGCCGACTGCGTGCACTGCGGGTTCTGTTTGCCAACGTGCCCGACCTATATGTTGTGGGGGAAGGAGACCGACTCGCCGCGGGGCCGGATCGTGCTCATCAAAGGCGGGCTCGCAGGCGAGACGGCTATCACGGACCGGCTGGTTCGTCATTTCGACACCTGTCTGGGCTGCATGGCCTGCGTGACCGCCTGCCCGTCGGGCGTGCAATACGGAAAATTGATCGAGGCCACGCGGCCACAAATCGAGCGACAGGCGCACCGGGCGCTCGGCGACCGGCTGTTCCGGTGGCTGATCTTCGCACTCTTCCCCTACCCGACTCGGCTGCGCCTTGTCGCCGGGAAGCTCTGGGCCTATCAGCGACTCGGCCTGCAGCGACTGGCACGCGCGACTGGATTGCTGCGGCTGCTACCGGCGCCACTGCGCGCCATGGAGGCCGTGCTGCCGCCGGTGTCACTTGGCGGGGCCTGGTCGACCGCGCCCGTCCGCGTGCCAGCCACCGGTGAGCAGCGTCGCAAGGTCGGCATGCTGCTCGGCTGCGTGCAGCGGGTCTTCTTCGACAAGGTGAATGCCGCGACGATCCGGGTACTCGCCGCCGAGGGCTGCGAGGTCGTCATTCCCCGGACCCAGGGCTGCTGTGGGGCGCTGATGCTGCACGCCGGTCTCGAGGCTGATGCGTCGGACCTGGCGCGTCGCTTCATCGACGCGTTCGAGACGGAGGCGGCCGACGTCGACACCATCGTCATCAACGCCGCCGGATGCGGCTCGACGCTGAAGGAGTACGGCCACCTGCTGCGGGACGACCCGGTGTATGCCGACCGGGCGCAGGCGCTGGCCGACAAGTGCAAAGACATCTCGGAGCTGCTCGCCGAGCTCGAACCGCGCGCGCCGCGGCACCCGGTGCCGCTCCGCGTCGCCTACCACGACGCCTGCCACCTGCAGCACGCCCAAGGCGTGAGCGCCGAGCCGAGACTGGTGCTCGGGACGATTCCGGACCTGGAGGTGTGCGAAATCCCTGAAGCGGGCATCTGCTGCGGCTCAGCCGGAATTTACAACCTGGTCGAATCGGACACAGCCGACGACCTCGGCGACCGCAAGGCCCGACACATCTTGACCACCAGCGCTGAGGCAGTCGTGTCGAACAACCCCGGGTGCCTGCTACAGATCGCCAGCCGCCTGGAGCACGCAGGCAAGCCGACCCGAACACTTCACATGGTCGAGCTGGTGGATGCGTCGATCAGGGACGTGAGACCGGGCTCCACCTAGCGGACCATCGCAGCCCCACCGCGCGTCAGTTACACACGAGCAAGGTCACCAGGATTCGCCGAACTTGGAAGAGTGGACTCACAACCCACCCGGGCCGCGACCTCGATTGAGCGTTCTGGTTGGGTCGAAGCGACGTTTGACCTCCTGCATGATCCGCAGGCCGTCGCCGACCGGGCCCCAGACATCGAGCAGCGCCTTCAACTCGGGGTCGGCCCGCTGGATCACCGCACTGCCGCGGCCGGCCGGAATCCGCTCGCGCAGGGCGGTGACCAGCGACGCCTGTCGGGGCACGTCACCGCCCAGCCCGACATACAGCACCCCGAGGCCGGCGCGACCAGTCACTTCGTAGTCGAGCTGCCGCGTCTGCGCGGCGTCGTCCAGCCAGGCGAGAGTCGACGACAGCTCGCCCGCCAATATCACGAGCTTCACGATCGTCCCCTCCCGATCGAACAGCCGGGCATCGTGCGCTTGCCACACGGCAGTCTCATCTTCTCCGATCAGGATGGTCGGTGTGCCACCGAGACCCCGGGCCAACGTGGCCGCCTGCTCCGCCTGCTCGACCGCCACCGGCTCGACCGACTCGAACCGGACGAGCATCGTCGTCGGCGGTATCGCCAGCTCCAGCGCGGTTGGCGTCGCCGAGTGCGCAAGAAGATCGGCGACGAACGGTCCGCAGCGCGCGGCGTCTGAAAACTCGACCGCCACGGTCCGCGAGGCCGCCGCCACCGGCGCCAGCTTGAAGGTGACGGACAGGATGACGCCGAGACACCCGAACGACCCGGTCATCAACCGCGCCAGGTCGTATCCGGCGACGTTCTTCACCACGATACCGCCGGTCTTCGCCAGCACACCGTCGGCCCGCACCAGGGTCATGCCGATGATCAGGTCGCGCGGCGCCCCGTGGCGCTGGCGACGCGGCCCGCTGTCGTTGGTGGCGACGATGCCGCCGATCGTGGCCCGGTCGCCCCAGGGCGGATCCAGCGGCAACCATTGCCGGTGCCGGCTCAACACGGCATTCGTCTCGGCGAGCGTCGCGCCGGCCTGCACCGTGGCGGTCAGATCGCCGTGTCGATGCTCGTCCACGGCGTTCATTGCCGCAGTCGACAACACGAGGTCGACCGAACCGGACGGCGCCCCCCAGCCCAGCTTCGTACCGCCGCCCCGCACCACCGCGGTGCGCCCTGTCTCGGTCGCCCAGGCGAGCATCGCCGCAACCGCAGTAGCGGTTTGTGGTGTGGCGACGATGCCGGGCGCGACACCGTCGATAGAGTCACGCCTCGAACCCGGCCGCGCAACCGCCGCGCCGACCCGCGCGTTCACCTCGGCCACGAGAGCGTCGGGTGTGGATGACTGACTTAACATTGCCTGCCCAGGAGTGCCAAGCGCGTGTCAGAAGCGTTCGGCGAGACCGGCAATCTCCGCCGGGTGGGCGCGATAGGGCCCTGGAACCTCTCCACAGAGACGCGGGGTGGGAAACACCTTGTCCGGGTTGCAGAGCTGGTCGGGGTCGAACGCGGCTCGAACGAGCTGCATCGTCTCCAGGTCCTCTGCGGTGAACATCTTTGGCATGTGGCATGCCTTGTCGGCGCCGACGCCGTGCTCACCGGTCAGCGAGCCCCCGACATCGAGACAAAAGGTCAGGATTTTCGAGGCGACCTGTTCAGCCAGGTCGGCCTGACCGTCGACCGCGTCGTCGTAGCAGACGAGCGGGTGCAGGTTACCGTCGCCCGCGTGGAACACGTTGCCAATCGTCAGGCCCGACTCGACTTCGAGCTGGCGGATTCGCCGGAGCACCTCCGGCAGTTTGCTGCGCGGTATCACGCCGTCCTGCACGTAGTAGCTCGGCGCGATCCGCCCCATAGCCGCAAACGCCGCTTTGCGACCCGTCCAGATCCGCCCACGGTGCGCGTCGTCCATTGCCACCTGGACACCCCATCCCTCGTTCCTAGCGCACACCGCCTCCACCTGCGCGAACAGGGCCTCCACCTCGCTTCTCGACCCGTCGAGCTCGACGATCAGCACCGCCTCGGCATCCGGGAAGCCCGGGTGCACCGCCGCTTCGGCGGCCCGGATCGTCGTGCGGTCCATCATCTCGATCGCCGCCGGGATGATCCCGGCCGATATGATGTCCGACACCGCGTTCCCGGCGGCGTCGGTCGAATCGAATGCCGCCAGCAACGTCCGCACCGCCTCCGGACGGCGAACCAGCCGGAGCGTCACCTTCGTGACGACCGCCAGCGTGCCCTCCGACCCCACGAGCACTCCCAGCAGATCGAGCCCGGGGCTGTCGAGCGCCTCGCCGCCCAGGTGCACCAGCTCGCCGTCCGGCAACACGGCTTCAACCCCGAGCACGTGATGGACGGTGAACCCGTACTTGAGGCAATGGGCGCCACCGGAGTTCTCGGCGACGTTGCCCCCAATGGAACAAATCAACTGGCTGGAGGGGTCGGGCGCATAGTAGTAGCCTGCGGATTCTACCTCTCTGGTGACGTCCAGGTTCATCACCCCTGGTTCGACGGTCATCCGCTGATTCGGGATGTCGACATCCAGGATGCGATTCATCCGGGTCATGACGATCAACACACCGTCTGGATGGGGCAGCGCCCCACCGGAGAGCCCGGGGCCCTGACCACGTGCCACAAACGGCACCTTCGTTCTGTGGCAGAGACCCACCACCGCCTGCACCTGATCCGCGCTGTCTGGCAACACCGCCGCCGCCGGCCGCTCTCGCAACCGGACAAGCCCGTCCGACTCGTAGGTCAACAGCTCGCTGGCGTCCCGAACCAGTCCGTCGGGTCCGACGATCCGCTCAAGCTCGGCGAGGAAGAGGTCGTCCATCACGGCCTCGCGTACAGGTCGATGACGTTCTCGATAGCCCGGCTACACACGCGGCAGAACCCGACGGGATTTCGGGTGAACATGATGCAATCGATTTCCGGACGATACAGCCCCGTCGCCTCGTAGGAGGCGCCTTCGAAGGCGCCGACCTTGCCCGCATGTGTCATCCCGCCGAGCTGCGCGGTCTCGCGCTCCATCTGTTCGGTGAACAGCTCGTCCATCGTCGCTTCGACCGCCCCCGCGGCGCGTAGCGCACGACGCTGCTCCTGGGCGGCGACGCTCCCGGCTTCAAAGGCCACCTTGTCCCAGGGCGTCGGCAACGGAGTGTCGGTCTCGATCAGGTCGCCCCACTTCACGTTGGCTGGATCGTGCAGCGCGGTGACGTTCGGCTCCCACGGCTCCGGGTGAAACGTGGCGCCGGTCTCGTAGGCCACGTCCGATGTGTAGTACTCGTCAGCCAACCCGGCGAAGTGATGACCGAACTCGTGGATGAACACATATTCGGCGAACCCGGTATCGGCCGCCGCCGTCGCCTGGAAATTGAAGATGCCGCCGCCGCCATACTGCTCCTCGTTGACAAGGATCTCGAGAAACTCGTACGGGGCCGCCGACGCCGCGTCCCGGAGGCCGCGGTTGTCGTAGGTGAGGATGTACCGCTCGGAATCGAAGATGTTGTATTCGGCCGAGATCGGCGTGCGCCGGAACTGCCCGGCCCGCGGCCGGCTGACGCCCGACTCGGCCGATGGCAGATCGAGCCCCCACACATTGAAATCCCCCTTCCGGCTTCTGAACGGCTCCTCGGCGAATAGTGCGTTCACCAGCCGAGTCGCATCGGCATGGAACTTTGGAATCTCCGCGACTGTGTAACCCTCGCCGATCACCAGCAGGTCGACTTTCTCCGAAGGCGGCCCGTTCTCGAACAGCGGCCAGACGTCGCCCATCGGCTCCCGGTCGGTCGGGTTGACGAACCGCGAGTCCGGATCGATCACCGTGGTCCAGATCTCGCGAAAGCTGTTCTCGGCGTCGCGTGTCTTCAGCACCACCTGAACCGGTGCCTTTGGCCAGGGGAACCGCAGAGACTCGTGGAAGCTCCGGTACACCTCACGGGACTCGGCAGTGGTCTCCCATTCACCGTATATCGACGCGAAACCACGTGAGTACAGCACCCGATTTGTTCGTCGGTCGACCACCTCGAACAGATACTTCCCCAGGTTCAAATAGTCCATCAGCCGCGTGCGGCTGCCGGCCCACGGCCCGTCCGAGACGACCTGGTCCAGCCCGATGTTCTCCTGTCCCAGCCCGCCCGAGTGCATGTAGTCCACCCGCATCGTCTTGTCCCGGAAAAACGTGTCGAAGTCGAGCGGTGCCTGACCGGCGGTCTGGCCGCCGAGCGCGAGCGCCACGACCAGAGCGACGAGCACGCTGGGTACGTACCGATGTCGAGTCCGAACCATGGCGATATTCTAATGTAGTGGTCCCGCAGTGGGTTGCGGTTTCGGGGTCGTGTGAACCGTAACCTCGACCGCCAGTGCGAACACAACGAGCTGAGCCGACGTAGCGATACGACGGTCATCGTTGGACCGATACGACGTGCACCAAGCTCCCACTCCGGCACTCTCGGACAGACTGATCAGCCGGCTTCATCGCCGCGCGTCGAGGGAAGCCGCGCTCGACGCCACGGTCTCGACCGCCGATGGCCGACGGTTTCGCACCGTCGACGGTGGCGCGCGGTGGACGCCGCTGCCATGAGAGACACACGGTGACGGAGGTTCTCGACATGATGACAACACAGCCGCCAACTGACGACACAGCGGCGCCGGGAAGCGCGACGAAGCACACCGCGATTGGAGTGGGACTCAACCTCTTGCTGCTGGCCATGATCGGCTACGGCTACTGGCAGTCGGAGCTCTGGAAGTGGGCCTGGATCCTGGTCGGCATTCCAATTGCCGTCGTCACCTTCCGGTACACCTGGCACCTCATCCGGTCGAGCGGATCATGAAATCCGTCGTCATCGGTCGAAGCGAATCGGACCCGCGTAGCGGCGCGCATGTCGAGCATCGCGACATCGAGACGCGGGCTGGCGAGTGCCGGGTCGCTATCCGGCTGGCGGGCATTTGCGGCACCGACCTGCAGATCTTGGAAGGATATGCCGGGTTCTCCGGCGTGCCGGGTCACGAGTTCGTCGGCATGGTGGAGACAGCGCCCGACGGGGATCGGCACTGGATCGGCAAACGGGTGGTTGGGGAGATCAACGTTGGCTGCGGCAACTGCGACTGGTGCAGGGCCGACACAGCCAACCACTGCCCCACCCGCACCGTCCTCGGCATCGTCGGACGTGCCGGCGCGTTCGCGTCGCACCTCTCGCTGCCGGCCGCCAACTTCCACACGGTGCCTGACACGCTCGACGACGAGGCGGCCGTGCTGGTGGAACCGACCGCGGCGGCCTGCCAGATCCTCACGCAGGTCGATATCGGCCCGCGCGCCACCGTCGCCGTGGTCGGAGACGGCCGGATGGCGCTGCTGGTTGGCCAGGTGTTGCGCACGACTGGCGCGGAGGTGACGCTTTTCGGGAAGCACGACCGAAAGCTGCAAGTGGCTCGGCAGCTCGGTCTGGATGCAAGACGCTCAACCGACGACACGCCTGCCTCCAGCTTCGACGTCTCGGTCGACGTGACCGGCCGACCGGCCGGGCTCACCCGCGCCATGGAGCTGGTCCGCCCTCGGGGCACGGTCGTGATGAAGTCGACGTTTCACGGGGAGACGCCGATGACGCTGTGGCCGGTGATCGTCGATGAGGTCACGCTGGTGGGCTCCCGGTGCGGACCATTCGCCGACGCGATCGCGTTGCTCGCCGGCGGCAAGGTCCACACCCGCCCGCTGCTTGCCGGCACGTATCCGCTCGAGGACTTCGGCGCGGCGTTCGATACCGCCCGGTCGAAGCTGAAGGTGCTGCTGCGGCCCTAGGCCCTTCGAACTCGTCGATGTCGATGACGACCTCCGGCATCAACCCCAGGACGGGCTCAGTCCGATACGGCTAGCTCGCCTGGAACGATCGGGCGGGTTCGCGGCAGCTTGCCGCTGTACGACAGCCAGCCGACAAACAGGAGGACGGCGACAAACACCGCCAGCTTCAGCACGTCGCCCGCCCACCCAGACGGCAGCACCCGCCACAAGAACCAGAGGATCGGCTGCGCGATGCACATCGCCCAGACCGAACCGTAGAAATATCGTCGCTCGTGCCCCTCGCCTTTCGTCGACGATTTCACGCGGGGCAGCCGTCCGGCCGCCCCCAGCACCCAGACCGCGATCGCCAGCGGATAGTAACCGCTGTCGTACAGCTGACGCTGGCTCCACTCGCCGGTCACGATCGCCACGACGAGCCCGGCGATGTTGAGCACGCAGAACGAGACAACCGCACTCCAGGCGAACGTGTAGCAGACCCGGCGGTAGAGCGGGTTGGGTCGGTCCTCTGTGAACCGGATGATGTAGGGGCGCGGCTCACACCCGGGCAGGCGGCCCCGCAACCCGGCGATTCCAGTGCCCAGCAGGACCACGCCGAGCCAGATTCCCATCTGGCTGTCGAACCCACTCTCGAACAGATCGAAAGTGACCGGGTGCGGCACGATGAAGAAGACGAAGATCCAGATCGGCCAGTGGGACAGCCGGTAGTGGGGCTTGTTGTAGTAGCGGATCTTCCGCTCGCTAGCGAGCTCGACGGGGATCCCTTCCGACGGCGCCCGCGCAGTGTTCTCGATAGTCACATCAGCTCTCTTGCCGTGTGGACAGACCGCGGACCCGCCCCCCCAAGTGGTCGGCGCCGGCCCCCAGCGCCTTCATTCTCGAATTCCGAATCCCAGAAACCACCAGAACATGTCTCTCCCCTCCCTGCCAGGCTAGAACCGTAACTGAGACAGATACGCGAGGTTCGCCTCGGCGTGTTCCCAGGGTGAATCGGGCCGTTCGTCGTCGATGAAGTAATACTGCAGCCCGGCCGTCGCCCCGCGGGCGAGAATGCGCGCGAGGTCGATCCGACCCTGCCCGAGACTCACAGGCTCTTGGTCCGGCGCCTCCGCGATGTCGTTGACGTGCGCGCTGGCGAACCGTCCCGGGTACCGGGCGAAGTCCTCGAGTGGGTCGCGACCCGCCCGCGCCATCACCGACAGGTCCACCTGAATCTTCACGAGCTCAGAGTCTGTGCTGCGCAGCAGGTACTCGTACGGGACAACCTGGTCGCGCGGTCGGAAGTCGTCAGGGTGATGGTGCAGCACGAGCTGCATGCCTGCAGAGCGGGTGATCTTGCCCGCTGCGTTCATCAGAGCGGCCACGCGCTCGTAGCCCGCGAGGGTCGCGCGTTCCGGCTCAGGGATCTCCGTGCTGACGACGTGGCGAGTACCAAGCACCTGGCATTCCCGAAGGAGCGCTCTCCAGTTGGAGAACAGGTCAGGCATTCGCACGTGGCGGGACGGTGCGGTCAGCCCGAACTCGTCGAGCAAGCGCCGTGTCGCGAGGGCGTCGACGCGCACGCCGTCCGCCGTCCCGAGTTCGATCTCCTTGTACCCTAGGCCCGCGATCGTCCGCAGGGTTCCCTCGAGGTCGGCCTCCAGGGCCAGGCGCAGGTTCGACAGGTGAAGCCCGAACCGGAGCGGCCGTTGGGCCGGGAGTACACGCGTCGTGGCGA
>JASLOY010000098.1 GCA_030745255.1 Vicinamibacterales bacterium | reverse complement strand
CCGAACCATGCCTCCTACCTCCTTGGACATCGGATTCTCCCCTAATCCGTGTCCAAGAAAACCGGAGGCGCCTCAGCTGGATCATCGAACGGCTGACCGTCAGGTTGCGCAGGACCTGGCCCTTGGCGTCCCGCGCGTGCAGCGGCTGCAGTTCTCCCCGTTCCAGCAAGAAGACGACGCCCCGGTCGGCAGGCACCACCTCGAACATCAGGTCCAGAAGGCGCGGCAGGAAGACCGCGGGCTCGTGCGACTCGAGCAGCAGCTTGCTGGCAGCGTGCAGCACAGCCAGGGTCTTCTCGGAGCGGCCTAGGGTGGTGATGGCGGTCTTGATGGTGGGCAGGTCCACCGCCATCGTGTTCGAGGTCTCGATGCTTGCCCGCACCGGTTGCGTGTCGGGGCTCTCAGAGAGCGTGACCGAGAGATTGCCGGCCTCCCGCACGACGAGCACGCAGTCGCCCAGCGCGATCTGGTCCCGGTCGCGAAGAATCACGGCGCCGGTTATCTGCTCGCCGTTGACGTAGGTGTGGTTCTTGGAATTGAGATCGGCCAGGACGAAGTACCCGCCTTCGACCTGAATGCGGGCGTGGTGGGAGGACACCTCCCGATCGTCCAGCGTGAGATCGGCGGAGTGGCTACGGCCGATGGCGAACGCCCGGTCACCCGGCAGGCGGATCGTCTGCCCCTCGCCGGGTCCGCGCGCGATGTTGAGATCGAGGGTCTGCACGGGGGATGCCTCCGGGTCCCGCCCTTCTCCCCGCCTCCGACGCTACGGCCGGGCCCGTGCGCAGGGTACACCCCGTCTCTTCACCCGGCAAGCGACGCCGAGGCAGCCGGCACCCGCGTCTGACCCCTATCGACCGCTGCCCGCAGTGTGGTTGAATTGGACGCAGGCTGCCGATGTTCCACGTCACCCGCTCCGGCATTCCAGGATTTTCGCCCGGCCCACCCGAGGTGTCGATTGTCGTGGAATCCCATTCGAGCCACCTCGCCGAGACCGTCGCACGCGCCCGGTTCTCGCCGGTGCGCATCGCCGCTGGTCTCGACGTTGGCCCCGTGCCGCCGCGGGTCTACACCCACGAATACACAAGCCCGCTCCTGGCCGTGACATACACCGTCACCCTATCAGACGACGGGGAGACCGAAGCGTCGTAGCACGCGGTCGTGCCGGCCGAGTCAGCTACCGAGGCACGATAGCCGTCCAGACGTGGACGATCACCCAGCCAACGGGAGCGACGCCACGGTCAGCGGCTCTCGGTCCCCCGGTCGATCCCGACCACCTGTGTCGTGGCTCCGCCACCGAGGAACACGTCAAACCCGCGATACCAGTGCGCAGCGTCGGCGGCACGCGTCCGCATACGCACCATCCAGAACGGGCCCGGCGTGCGCACCCCGCCGTTTGGCAACCTCACCGCGGCCTCAGGGCCGGTACTGCTCTCGACAGGACGCAGTACGTGGCCCTGGAATTGAGCAAGACGAGTTGGTAGATGGCCTTCAGCACGACCGTGGTGGAGCGCCGCATCATATTGTGGACTCCCTCGCTCGATGCCTCGCGCGAGCCGGAACCCGCGGGCTCACACCCGCCCGCTCACCAGCGAGTCGACGACGCCTGGATCCGCCAGCGTCGAAGTATCGCCGAGATCGTGAACGTCGCCCTCGGCGATCTTGCGCAGGATGCGACGCATGATCTTGCCGGACCGTGTCTTTGGCACACCGTCGGTGAACTGGATCTTCTCGGGTGTGGCATGTGGCCCGATGTCGCTCCGGACAGCATTGACGATTTCACCCTTCATGTCTTCGGTGGCCGTCTCGCCGGTCTTGAGGGTGACGAACGCATAGATCGCGTTGCCCTTGATCTCGTGCGGGTAGCCGACGACGGCTGCCTCCGCGACGGCGGGGTGCCTGCCGATGGCCCCCTCGATTTCCGCGGTGCCCAGGTTGTGCCCCGAGACGATGATGACATCGTCGACACGCCCCGTGATCCAGTAGTAGCCGTCCTTGTCGCGCAAGCAACCATCGCCCGGAAAGTACTTGCCTGGAAATCGCGCGAAATAGGTGTCGAAGAAGCGCTGCTGGTTGCCGTAGATGCCGCGCATCTGGCCTGGCCACGACTCGAGGATGCAGAGGTTCCCGCGCACGCCGTTCCCCTCGAGCAGATTGCCCTCGTCGTCGACCAACGCGGGCTTGATGCCGAACAGGGGGAAGGTCGCGGAACCCGGCTTCGTCGGTGTCGCGCCCGGCAGGGGCGAGATGAGGATGCCGCCAGTTTCGGTCTGCCACCACGTGTCGACGATCGGGCATCGTCCTTTCCCGATGACCGAGTGATACCAGGTCCACTCGGGCGATTTGATCGGCTCACCGACGGTGCCGAGCAGACGCAGGCTGCTCAGGTCGTGCTTCGCCGGATAGTCATCGCCCTCCTTCATCAGCGCGCGCAGCGCGGTCGGCGCCGTGTAGATGATGTTGACTTTGTGCTTCTCGCAGATCTGCCAGAACCGGCCCCAATCAGGATAGTTCGGCACACCTTCGTACATCATCGTGACGGCGCCGTTGGCGAGCGGACCGTAGGTGATGTAGCTGTGGCCGGTGACCCACCCGATGTCAGCGGTGCACCAGTAGATGTCGCCTGGCTGGTAATCGAAGACATAGTTGAAGGTGGTAGCGACATAGGTCATGTACCCACCGGTCGTGTGCAGCACCCCCTTGGGTGTGCCGGTGGATCCTGACGTGTAGAGGATGAAGAGCGGGTCTTCCGCATCCATCGGCTCGGGCGTGCATATCGCATCCGCCGCCGAGAGTGCGTCATGCCACCAGACGTCGCGGCCATCGACCATCTCGACCGGTGCGTCGGTGCGCTTGACCACCAGGATCTTCTCGATGCTCGGCGTCTGTTCGACCGCCTTGTCGGCGTTCGCCTTCATCGCGATGTCCTGCTTCGCGCCACGCACCCCGGTGTTCTGCGTGATAATCGCCTTGCACTGCGAATCGTTGATCCGAGTCACGAGACTGTCGGCCGTGAATGCGCCGAACACAATCGAGTGGATCGCGCCGATCCGAGCGCAGGCCAGCATCGCGACCACCAGCTCCGGGATCATCTGCATGTAGATGCAGACGCGGTCGCCCTTGACGACTCCCAGGTTCTTGAGCGCGTTCGCGGCCTGCTGGACCTCGGCATGCAGCTCGGCGTAGGTGTGGGTCTTGTTCTCGGCCGGGTCGTTGCCTTCCCAGATCAACGCGGTGTCGCCACCCCGTCCGGCCTCGACGTGCCGGTCCACGCAGTTGTAGCAGGCGTTGAGCTTGCCGCCGAGGTACCACGCGATCTCGGCCTTGTGATAGTCGACTTGCCGCACGGTGTGCCACTTCTCGACCCACGTGATCCGCTGTTCGGCCTGCTCGGCCCAGAACCGCTCAGGATCGCTGACGGAACTGCCGTACAGCGCGCGATACTCGTCGAGCGACTTGACGTGGGCACTGGCGGTAAACGCCGGCGGCGGGTTGTACACAGGTGCTTCGTCGAAGGTTTCAGGCTTGTTCGCCACAGTCCTCTCCTGATGTGTTATCTCGCGACCCCGCAGCATACCCCGTTTTCCCGGCGAAGGCCCGTCTGAAGACGACGAAGCCCACCGGTGATCTTCTGACTTCCGACTTCTGAGAGCACGGAACGCGGTTCTCACCTCAGACCGCGTTCCGTGACCAGATACGTCGCAAAGGTCCCCAGCCAGTGGCCGCCCTCGTAGTGCTCGCCGGTAACTGCGGCGAGGCCGGCTGCGCGGTGCTCTGCCGCGGCGGCCAGCAGGGCCGGTCGGCGCGCGTCGCCGGCTGCGAGCGCGCCGGCGATCCCCTCGAGCATCCAGGCTCGGCTGAGATTCAGTCCGTCGAGGTGCGCCAGCTTACCGTCGCTCGCCTCGCTGACGACGGCCGGCTCGACCCAGCCAGCCGGGTCGCCATCGTCCGGAATTCCGGGCAACAGCTCGCGCAGCCACACGGCGAACAGATCCGGCGGGATGACACGCCGCATCAGATCCGCTTCGGCCAGACAAGGGGAGAGGAAGTCGTGGCCGGACGGTTCGTAGCTCAAGGGGCAACGCCGGTCTTCGACGTAGTAATCGGTGACCCGGGTCTCGAGCAGCTCCGCCATCTCGGAATCCCCGGCAACGCGGGCCCAGTCGAGAATCAGCCCAAAGGCGAATGCGGTCTGCGAATGCTCCCCCACCCGAATCGGATGGGTCAGCTTCGGCAGCCACTCCTTGATCTGCAGCGCAGCCGCGCTCTCGAGCGGCGCCAGCGCCGCCTGCCACCGTCTGGCATCCGGATCGTCCCACTCGCGCAGCTCGGCGCCGAGCTGCAGCAGCCAGGCCACGCCGTATGGGCGCTCGAACCCGGAGCGCCCGGGGGCCTGTAGGTATCGGACCTCTTCTACGATGTTGGCACGTGTCAGACTCCGCGCCAGCGCGGCCCGGGCGAGCTCTGCCGACGGGGCCTCAGGATAAAGTCGTGTCAGGCGGGCCAGCAGCCAGTGACCGTGCACGGACGAGTGCCAGTCGTAACACCCGAAAAATGCCGGCGTCAGCTCGCGTGGCGGCCGCGCATCGCCGTCGTCGTTGAGCACGTGCGAGATCTTGTTCGGATACTCCTGATGCACGCAGGCGAGCGCGAGCTGGCCGAGGCGATCCGCGAGCGACGTGTCGTCCTGCCCCGCAGCGGCCGGCCCCGCGCACACCGCCAGCACGACAGCAAGTCGACAGACGCGTCCGATAGTGAAACATGCCGCCGTGCGGACGCAGGCGGACCGGGTCGTGACCATGGCAACAGGTTACCGGATCGGGGAGCCGACTGGCGTATACTGCGGTGCGATGTTGAGGACCGTGCGCACGCTTGCCGGAAGTCTTGCCGTCGTGGTGTGCACCGCTATCGCGGCGACGGCGCAAGATTCAGAGACGCTCTACATTTGTGTCGACGCCACGGCGACCCGGACACTCGAGATCGGCGCCACGGTATGCGATGCCGCACCAACCGACGCCCTGACCACGCGGATGGAGGCCGACAACCTGCAGTTGCGAACCGGAGCGCTGGTCACCGACGTCGTCACAGGCGGTGTAGCGCAGGTAGCGGGTCTCGAAGAGGGCGATGTCATCTATCGCGTCGGTGGCGTCGACGTCGACAGCAATGTCAAAGTTGCCGCTCGCCTCAGCCTGATCGAGGAATCCGCCGACACCGTCGTGAACTTCCTCCGCCGCGGCCACCCGTATCGTGTGAAGATCCGACGGCCGTAATTCGAAGAAGTCGGAAGTCAGAAGTCAGAAGGAAGCTGGTAGGCTGCCGCCCCTATCAGAAACGCTCCCTCCGCTGCGTCTGATTCGATATAGGTACGCGTCTTGACGAGCTGTGCTTACAGTTGATGTCCTCCTCCTTCGCTCAGCCCGGCAGCGAACTGAAGACGGCGAAGCCCTCCTGTCCATCTTCTGCCTTCTGACTTCTGAATTCTGACTTCTTGGGGAATCCGCCCTCATTCGTGCGGTATCGGCAAGTGTACGAGCCAGGCGGTCACTGCCAGCAGCACCAGCGCAACCAGCAACTCGGCGGTGCCGGATCGACGCAGCCGATCCGCCCCACCGCCCGTTCCAAGTAGAGGCCGCACCCGCTTCCAGTTGTAGGCGCCCAGCGCGGCGGTCGCCGCGACAAACCCCGTTTTCAGCAGCAGCACCCGCCCGTAGACCGTCTCCCAGAGCTGCGGGATCTCATCCACATAGAGGAACGCCGTCCACGCACCGGTGCCGGCAAGCGTGACGGCGGCGGTCAACGCGACGGGAGAGAATCGGTCGACCAGCTGCGACAGCGCGGCACCGTCGCCCCCGGATTCCCCACCAAGCGACTGCAACCCAACTGAAAGCAACATGCCCAGCGCGCCGAGCCAGATCCCCGCGGCGAGCAGATGACCGATCTGCAGTGCCATGGGGATGACGGCGCCGCCGGCATAGGCAAGCGCATGACCGGTCATCGGCGCTGTGGCAACAATCGCGAGTGCCGCCGCGCCGAGCAGCTGCCAGCCCCACCGCACGCGCGCCGCGACCATCGCGACTGCGGGAGCCCCCACGACGACGGCCGCGCTCTGCCAGATCCACCGGCCACCCCAGCGGGTCTGTTCCGCCACCAGCCGCAACAGGTCCCCGGTCACCGGCTCGTCGAGACCGAACGAGGAGTAGGTCTGCGCGTAGAGTCGGGCAGCGGCGGCAACGAACAGCAGGGCGAGGGCCAGACCGGCATGGCACGTGAGCCGCCGATCGAGCTCGCCTGAATCGACGTCGCTCGCTCCGCCCGGGCCCGCTACTACCCTGAACGCGAAGACCCCGACCAGCCAGACAACACCGAGATCAGTGATCCACTTCGCGGCCGAGAGCAACACGAGCGCGTAGGTTTCACCCGCCATCGCGGCAGGGTACTTCGGCATGCCTGTCGTAGGATAGTCGCATGCTCTCGGTGGGGTCCCGGCCCGGCCGCTCATCGGCTCGGCTGACGCGGACGATGCTCATCGTCCTGCTCGCGTGCACACGAGCCGCAACGGCTCACCCGCTCACGTTCACCGACACGACCATTGTCTTGCGCTCCGGCGGCACGTTCCAGGCCGATCTCATCGTCGACCTCGACGCGCTGGCGCTGGGCGCACCACAGGATTCTGACGACGCCGGGCTGGTGGCGGCGCTCCAGGCGCTTTCTCCTGACGAGCTCGGCGACCGCCTTGATCAGCTGCGCCAGCTGTTTCAACGTCGAGTGCGTCTCCGATTCGATGGCGAGCCGGCGCCGTTCGAGGTCTCGTTTCCAGACCGAGGTACACCGGCCGCAACCGAATCGGCGATACCGACCCTGCTGGGTCTGACGGCGCGCCTGAGCGGTACCGTGCCAGTCGGCGCCACCGAGCTCGAGTTCTTCGCCTCGCGGGCGTTCTCCGAGGTCAACCTCACGATCCGAGACGAGATCCGGAACCTGACCTCACGGGCACTGCTCGAACGCGGCGCCCGGAGCGACCCATTCACGCTGGCCGGTCCAGTCGAGCCCCCAAGTGCGTCGTCGATCGGCGGTCGGTACGTCCGTCTCGGTTTCGCCCACATCGTTCCGCGTGGCCTCGACCACATTCTCTTCGTGCTGGGCCTGTTCCTGCTCGGCACAAGGCTGCGCTCGCTGGTGTGGCAAGTCACGGCGTTCACCGTGGCGCACGCGGTAACTCTGTCGCTGGCGGTCTTCGACGTCGTGTCATTGCCGGCCACCCTGGTCGAGCCGCTGATCGCGCTGTCGATTGTCTATGTCGGGATCGAGAATGCCCTGACCGACCGGCTTCACCCTTGGCGTCCCGCGGTCGTCTTCGGATTCGGCCTGCTCCACGGTCTCGGGTTTGCCGGGGTGCTCCTGGACCTCGGTCTCCCCGAGCAGGAGCGGCTGTTCGGCCTGCTGAGCTTCAACGTTGGGATCGAGCTGGGGCAGCTTTTGGTCGTCCTCGTGGCGCTGGCTGCCGTCGGGTGGTGCCGGCACCGGGCCTGGTACCGACCACGTCTCGCCGTTCCGCTGTCGGCCGCCATTGCCGCGGTCGGACTCTTCTGGACAATTGAGCGGGCGCAGCTTCCTTAGACGGGGCTACGCCCCGAACCCGACGCCGGCGCTTGTGGGGCCCCACGCCGCGCCGCGGGCCGCGCATTGTCGCGCGGCCGGGCGTCCGGCTCTCACCCGTCCCGGCGCCTACTCCTCTCGGGGGCTGAAACGGCGAAGAAGGCCGTGTAGTATATGAGGTTGTTTCAGTTTCCCTGGTTCGGCGGCAGCACGCCGATCGGAGTCTGCCATGTCAGTGAGGAATGACCGGATGAACACGGCCGCACACGGCTCGGGCGCCGCACGTGTGACCGCGGCGCTGCTCGTCGCCCTGGTGCTGGGGTTGTCGGTTCCAGCCGCGACCCAGGACTGGCCGAGTTGGCGGGGACGCGGCCAGAATGGGGCGTCGGACGAAACGGGCCTGGTCTCGAGCTGGTCCCAGGACGGTGAGAACCTCGTCTGGTCAGACGCCTGGACCGGGCGCTCGACCCCGGCCGTCTTCGACGGGCGGGTCTGCGCCAATGGCCGTAGCGGCAGCGGAGTGGACGAACAGGAGGTCGTCGCCTGCTGGAATGCCGAAACCGGCGAAAAGCTCTGGCAGCGCAGCTTCAACATCCTGAACACCACCGTACCGTTCAACCGCGTCGGCTGGGGCAGTGTGACCGGAGACCCGGACACCGGACACCTCTATGCGATGAACATCGACGGCCACCTGAACGCCTACGACCGCGACGGTGACATCGTCTGGAGCTGGCGGCTGGCCGAGGAGCTGGGCCGGGCCTCGGGCTACGGCGGACGCACCTCAACACCGCTGGTCGACGAAGATCAGTTGCTGCTAAGCATCATCGGCGCCGGCTGGGGCAATTTGGGCGGACCGCCCCGCCATCGCTATTTCGGTTTCGACAAGCTCACGGGCGAGGTGCGCTGGCACTCGACCCCGGGCGGGACCGTGGCCGACATGAACACGCAGTCGGTCGGCGTGGTGGGCGTCGTCAACGGGCAACGGCTGTGGATCGACGGCAACGCCGACGGCCACATCTATGCGTTGAGGGCGAGGACCGGCGAAAAGGTCTGGGAGTTCCATCTCAGCAAGCGGGGCATCAACGTCTCACCGGTCCTTGCCGACGACACCGTTTATGTGGGGCACAGCGAAGAGAACATCGACTCCGGCATCATGGGGCGCGTGGTGGCGATCGACGCCACCGGAACCGGCGACGTCACGGCCACACACGAACGCTGGCGCGCAGACGGAATGGCCATCGGCTTCTCTTCGCCGTTGCTGCACGACGACCGTCTGTATGTCATCGACAACTCGGCCAATCTGTTCGCCCTCGATGCGGGGTCAGGGGCGGTGCTGTGGGACCAGAGTGTCGGCACCGTCGGCAAGGCGTCACCCGTCTGGGCCGACGGCAAGCTGTTCGTCACCGAAACCAACGGCAACGTCCGCATTCTGCGGCCGGGACCAAACGGTGCCACCGAACTCGACCACGACGAGCTCCAGATGCGTGACGACGACCGATACGCTGAGATCTATGGGTCGTTCGCGGTGGGCTACGGACGGCTGTATGTCACCTCGGAGGCCGGCATCTACGCCATCGGCAATCCGACTGCGGAGTTCACGGCGACGGCCGGCGCCAGCCCCAGCCTTGGCACCGAAACAGCGGCCACCGGAACTCCTACCGCCCTGCAGGTCGTTCCGGCTGAACTGATCCTGTCGGCCGGCGACACTGCCGAGTTCGAGGTACGGGCCTACGACGCAAACGGGCGGTACCTGGGCGAGCGCGACGCCACCTGGTCGCTCGACAGGCTGGCCGGAGGCAGCGTGTCTGCCCGAGGCGTGCTGGCGACCGATGCGCGCGCGGCAAACCAGGCGGGCACGGTGACGGCCACCGTCGGTGGCCTGAGTGCGGCGGCGCAGGTGCGTGTGTATGCCCCGCTGCCCTGGTCGGAGAACTTCGAGAGCGGCCGCCCGCCCTACTGGATCGGCGGCGGTGGCAGCCTTGCAATCGAAGACCTGGGCGGCAACCAGGTGTTCCGCAAGGGCGCCTCGCGCACCGGCATTCATCGCCACGCCATCTACATGGGCCCTGCCAGCATGTCCGGCTATACGGTGCAGGTCGACGTGCTGTCGACCCAGCAGGGACGCCGCCGGCCCGACATCGGGCTAATCAACAGCGGGTACACAATGGACCTGCAGGGCAACCGCCAGAAGATT
>JASLOY010000097.1 GCA_030745255.1 Vicinamibacterales bacterium | reverse complement strand
AACGAGGAGGTCATCGACGAAGACGCCTTCCTCGAGCAGACCTACCTGATTCACGAGGAACGCGAGCGGATGTACTTCGATGCCCTCGACAAGACCTCGCGCGGCGCGGTGGTCTGCGTCTTCGACATCACCGACCGGCTGCAGCACATGTTCTTCCGGCACCTCGACGCAAAGCACCCGGCCAACCGGGGGCGCAACGGGAAGCACAAGGACGCGATTCGCAAGCTCTACATCGAAATGGACGAGCTGGTCGGCCGCACGATGGAGGCGACAGCCGACGACGACACGGCGCTCTTTGTCATGTCGGACCACGGGTTCAAGCCGTTCCGGCGCGGCGTCAACCTCAACTCGTGGCTGTATCAGCATGGCTTCCTTGCGGTCAAGGGTGGCCAGCCGACCGGCGCCGACATGTTCGCCGACGTCGACTGGACGCGCACGAAGGCTTACGCGGTCGGCTTCGGCGGCATCTACCTGAATCTGGAGGGCCGCGAGGCCCAGGGCATCGTGAAGCCGGCTGCCGTCGACGGGTTGAAACGGGAGATCAGCGAGGGGTTGCGCGCGCTGGTCGACGACGTGGAAGGTGTGCAGCCGGTGCGTGAGGTCTACGACGCACAACAGGTCTACTCGGGCCCGTATGTGCGGGACGCACCCGACCTGATCGTGGGGTTTCGACCGGGTCACCGGGTCGGGTGGGCGTCGGTCACCGGCGGTATCAGCGACGAGGTGATCGAGGACAACACCCGCTACTGGAGCGGCGACCACAACTTCAATCCGCCGGACGTCCCCGGCATGCTGTTCTCGAACCGGGCGATCGCGGCTGAATCCCCCAGCATCATGGACCTCGGCCCTACGGTGCTCGATTTGTTCGGGGTCGCCGTCCCAGCCTATTGCGACGGGAAATCGTTGATGCCGGCCACCCCGGCCGCTGGCGGCGTGTCGAAATCCGGCCCGAGTGCAGCTCGGGCGGCGGCGCTATGAAAGCCGTGGCACGACTGGTCGTCGCGCTGCTCGCTCTGACTCTCGTCGCGGTCGGCTGCGGTGAGGGTGCCGGAGGCAAGAAGGTCATCGTCCTCGGCATCGACGGCATGGACCACGGGATGCTCGAGGCGTTCATCGCCGACGGCCGGCTCCCGAACTTCGCCCGGCTCGCCGACCAGGGCAGCTTCAGCCCGCTCGAAACGACGATGCCGCCACTCAGTCCGGTGGCCTGGTCCACCTTTATTACCGGCATGGACCCGGGCGGCCACGGCGTCTTCGACTTTCTGCTGCGCGACCCGGCCACGATGGACGTCGTGGAACCCTTTTATGCCATCGGGCCGGAGGGGCGCAGCCTCGAGCTCGGCTCCTGGGTGGTGCCGCTGTCGGGCGGCGACGTCGAGCTGTTTCGACGGGGACAGGCGTTCTGGGAGCTACTCGACGATGCCGGGATCGATACGACGATCTTTCGGATGCCGGTGAATTTCCCGCCTGTCGACGGCGGGCGTTCCTTCGCCGGGATGGGCACCCCAGACATCCTTGGCCTGCACGGGATCTACTCCTTCTACACCGACTTCCCACCGGACGATCCTGACGCCATGACCGGCCGCCTCGAGCTGGTCGAGGTGATCAATGGCCGAGTCGAAGCACAGCTCTTCGGGCCGCCCAATGCGCTCAGACGGCTGCCGGCAAACGGTGGCGCTGTCGGCGCCAGCGGCGAGCCCGAGTACGAGAACCCGGATCTCGAGGTCGATTTCGAGGTGCTCGTCGATCCCGACGCGCCGGTGGCGAAGATCGTGGTGCAGGATACCGAGCTGGTGCTCAACGAAGGAGAGTGGAGCGACTGGGTGCGTGTCGACTTCGAAGCGCTGCCCTACCTCGTCAACGTCAGCGCGATGGGACGCTTTTATCTGCAGGAGGTGCGCCCCGACTTCAAGCTCTATGTCAGTCCGCTACAGATCCACCCCGACGACCCGGCGATGCCGCTCTCGAGCCCCGAGGACTGGTCGGCCGATCTCCACGACGTGCTGGGCCCGTTCTACACGCAGGAGCTCCCTGAGGAAACGAAGGCGTTTTCAGAAGGCATCTTCAGTGGTCGCGAGTTCTGGGAGCAGTCGCAGTTCGTCTACGGCGAACGGCGACGCGCGCTGGACCACTTCCTCGACACGTTCGAGGAGGGGCTCCTGTTCTTCTACTTCTCGAGTGTGGATCAGGGCTCGCACATGCTCTACCACTACGCCGACCCCGAGCACCCGCTCTACGAACCGGACGACCTGCTGCAGAACGGCATCGCGACACTGTATGAGGAAATGGACGAGGCGCTGGGACGCGTGCTGGAAGCGGTGGATGAAGACGACGACACGACGCTGATCGTCATGTCGGACCACGGCTTCTCCCCGTTCTACTGGGGCGTCAACCTGAACACCTGGCTGCTCGAACAGGGCTACGTCACGTTGACGAACCCGTCCCGACGGACCGGCCTGCCGATGTTCACCAATGTCGACTGGTCGAGGACGCGCGCCTACGCCTTCGGCATGGGCGGGGTCTTCGTCAACCTGCAGGGTCGCGAGCCCAACGGAATCGTGACGCCCGGCGCCGAGTACGACCAGCTGCTCGAGGAGCTCCAGCAGGGCCTGCTCGCGATGGTGGACGAGCGGAACGGCAACAGCCCGATCGCGTCCGTGCTCGAGACCCGTGACGAGTTCGTCGGGACGCATCTCGAGTTGGCTCCGGACCTCCTGATCGGCTACGACCGCGGCTATCGCTACTCGTGGGAGAGCCCGCTCGGCGAATTCTCGGACGCGGTCATCGTCGACAACGACGACCCTTGGAGCGGTGACCACACGAACGACCACCGGTTGGTGCCGGGGGTGCTGCTGACGAATCAGCGGATCAGCCTCGAAACGCCGGCACTCCAAGACCTGACCGTGGCGGTGCTCGACGAGTTCGGGGTCGCGCCGCTGCCGGAAATGATCGGGGAGGACACGATAGAGGCAAGGTGAAGATATGTTCGGATCCAAGATCAAGATCGACAAGGCTCTGCTCGAGAAAGCGAGTCGGTACGCGGAGATCGCCGGCTACTCGACAGTCGAAGAGTTCATCAACCACGCGCTCGAGAAGGAGATCTCGCAGCTCGAAGGCGCCGACTCCGAGGAGGAGATCAAGAAGCGACTGAAAGGGCTGGGGTATATCTCCTGAAGCGCTCTCTACAGAAGTCAGGAGTCAGAAGACAGAAGTCAGAAGAATAGGATGGCTTCGCCGTCTTCAACGCGCTCAAGTGGTCTCACAGCCGACGCTTCGGCTGAACTGATGCTGGCGTCAGCCCACCAACCGCCTTCTGACTTCTGACTTCTGCCTTCTCAGAGCACTCGTCATGGTCGCGATCGTCCACCTGATCAACGTCGTCCTGACGCCGGTCTTCGACGTCATCTGCTGGCCCTTCCGAGCACTGGCCCCGATCTGGGCGCTGACGGTCATCTCCTTCGCCTCTGGCATCTTCCTGGTCTGGCTGTTCGGCAAGACCTCCGACCAGGACCGCATCCGCGAGATCCGCAACCGCATTCGCGGGAACCTGATTGGAGTGCGCCTGTTTCAGCATGACATCGGCGTCGTGCTGTCCCTGCAGGGCCGGATCTTCGGCGACACGTTCCGGTTCATGCGACTCGCCCTCGTGCCGCTGGTCATCATGATGGTCCCGGTCGTGCTGATCATGACCCAGCTCAACTTGCGGTTCGCCGTCCGACCGCTGGAATCCGGAGAGCCGGTCCTCGTCAAGGCGCTCGTGCGAGACGCGACGGCGCTCGACCGACCAATTGCGCTCGACGTGCCGGACGGGGTCGTCATCGAGACACCGCCCGTGAAGATACGGTCGACCGGTGAGATCGCCTGGCGTCTGCGCGTGGACCGCCCGGGCGACCACGCGCTCGCCGTGCGCGTCGGTGAGGATACGCTCGAGAAGCGGATCACCGGCGGCACGCGCTGGGGCCCTGTGGTGCAGTTGCGCAGCGGCCGGGGCATGCTGGACACCCTGCTCTATCCGGGAGAGCCGCCGATCGCGACAAGTCACAGCATCGAGGCGGTCGAAATCGCCTACCCACCGCTCGAAATGTACCTCCTCGGGATTGGCGTCGACTGGCTCATCGGCTTTTTCGTGCTGTCGATGGTGTGTGGATTCGCTTTCAAAGGAGTCCTGGGCGTCGAAGTGTGACCAGCTGACCGCACACCCGTGGGACCGCGCACGCGGCGCGCAGACCAGCCGGAAATCCCGACCGCACGTTCGGTTCACTCCGCCCGCTCGTTTTCAAGTCGCAAGACCACTGTCGACGCGTCACCGGTTCAGCCGTTCCGTTCGATCATCTTCTGAACCTTGTCCGCCGACACAAGTTCTACGATTACGAACCGACGAAATGCGTGCAGCACGTCTATCACGCCATGGCGGTCGACCACGAACGCAGAACGTTCTGGCCGTTGGTATGGAACGAAGAGGCGCTCAGGCAGGACGGAGGCACAATCGAGCAAGTGTGGTTCGCGGGCATGCACTCGAACGTGGGCGGCGGATACGCCAGGGATGAGCTGGCGAACGTCACGCTCGACTGGATGATGGCGCGGCTGGATGAGCACCGTGACGCACTGAAGCAGTCGGATCCGTCCGCAGGGCTGTCCCTGAAACCGCAGGCGAGACGCGATGCCCGTGACGACGCCCACTCGTTCGGGAAGGTGTACGACTCGCGCAGCGGGTTCAAGATGTTCTACCGCTACCAACCCCGCCCCATCGAGCTGCTCCGTTCCAAAGCGAAGACACCTGTCAGAATTCACGAGTCCGTCCTCGACAGGCTGGAGCAGAGAACGGCCGGCTACACTCCGGGAAATCTGCCCGCGACGTTCGACATGGTCGTCACGCCATCAGACTCGTCGTTGGCGGCGGACGCAGACACAGCCGACATCGACTCCGGCGCAGGACAGGAAGCCGAGAAGTACAGCTCAATTCGCGCCCGAACCGATAGCTTCGAGAACAGTCGGATCGGGCTGTACTGGACGTTTCTGATGAGCTCGCTCGCCGTGGTGCTAGCGTCCGCGGTACTGTGGATTCGCGCAGCCGATCAGCCGCTCACTGACTGCTGCGTGCCCGAGCTTTCGACCGCGCAGTCATGGCTCGTCGATGTCATGCGATATGCCCTGCCCACGTTCTTCGACGGCGCGATCACGTATCTCGTCATAGAACATCCGGTCAGGTTTGCCATCCTGATCAGCTACGCCGTCCTCCTGTATTGCCTGCGCGTGTCACATCAGATCGAGATGGAGCACTTGCAAAGTAGGGCACGGCTCGTCATGCTGCGTGCACTGGGCCGGCGCACATGAATGGCCCTGGTGTCATGACGCGACGTCACGTCTGGCTCGCCGTCCCTGTCCTGCTGTCCGGTTGCACCGGGACACCCGAGGCGCCCCGCACCCAGCCGCTCGTTGATTTGCTGGGCGGAGACGGCGTCGTGATCGTCGACACGCCTGTGCCCACCGCACCGCCACGCGCGCGTTGGCGCTTTGACGAGCCCGGCACTGGCGAGGCGGGGCTGCACGGTTGGCGGGACGGGGGCGGCATTTCCGGACTAACGGTGCGCGACGGCCTGCTCACGGGTAAGACGACGACCGAGTCGGGCATCCTTCACGTCGAGTGGCCGGACGACGGGGGGCGCCGCGACCGGTTGCACGCCGTCGACATCGAGCTGCAGGTTTCAGACGGCACGAACCTGTCGGTGGAGTTCCGGGGCAACGGAGAGCTGGATCTCGACGCCGTGCGCGCCGACGAGACCTGGGCCTTGTCGACCCCGCTGCTGCCGGGCGACGAGGTACGGTCCTACCGACTGAGCGCGACCGACAACCGACCGTCGTCGTCTATCGGTCGAGTGTTTCTCCACCTCAGCGATGCCGTCGGCGCCCGATTCGCGATCCGATCCGTGCGTCTGGTGTTCGACCGGGAACAGCTGGCCGAGACTCCTTCGGGCGTGTCCTGGCGTGGTCTGGACGACATTTTTCACGAGTCGATCGTGACCAAAGCACCCGAAGCGATTCGAATACCGGTCACCTTGTCGGAACGACCGTGGCTCGATCTGTCGATCGGCACCATGGACCAGAAGCCGGCCACCTTTCGGGTCGAGGCACAGATTCGCGGCCCCGCTGGCGGTGAAGGCAGTCAGGTTCTGTTGGAACGGACCGTTACGACACCCGACCGGTGGGAGCGGGTACCCGTGGACCTGACAGCACTGGCGGGCCAAGACGTGACGCTGTCGCTCGCGCTGGAGGCAGGCGAGCCAGGTGTGATCGGGTTGTGGGGGTCGCCGGTCGTACGCCACCGCGAAACGCGCGAGGCGGGGACCAGATCGACGCCGCAAGGTGTCATCGTCGTCATGGCGGACACGATCCGTCCGGATCACCTCGGTGTCTACGGACACGACCGCGATACGACACCGGCGCTCGCCCGTCTGGCCGCTGCCGGGACGCGGTTCAACGACTCGGTGGCACAGGCAACCTGGACCAAGGTATCGACACCGTCCATCCTGACCTCACTCTACCCGACGTCACACACCGTGACGGACGTGCCCGACCGGCTGCCAAGCTCGGCCACCACGTTGGCCGAGCTGTACCGGGCGACCGGCCACGCTACACTGTCGTTCTCGTCGGTCAGCTTCAGCGGCGCCGCGACGAATCTGCACCAGGGGTTCGAAGAGCTGCACGAAGCGGCGTCGCGTAATGGACCAAACCAAGGCAAGTCGGCGCGCGAGTACGTCGACCGGTTGCTACCGTGGCTCGACCTCCATCGCGATGTGCCGTTCTTCGTCTTCCTGCACCTGTTCGACCCGCACAGCCCGTTCGAGCCGCGGCCCCCGTACAACACGATGTGGGCCGACCCCGCCGGTCGGACCACGCACGAGAATCGCGTTGCGGAGGTGCGTCCGCACATCGACAGCCCGTTCCTGCGGGGACAGGTCATGCCGAGTCGAGCCGACCTCGACAGCTCCGGCATCGACGTGGACGCGTTCATGGCGTATCGCAAGGCCTGGTATGACGGCTCGATCCGCGGCATGGACGCCGAGATCGGCCGTCTGCTCGAGCACCTCGAGCAGCTGGACCTCGCCGATCGTGTGGTGGTGGCCGTTGTCGGCGACCACGGTGAAGAGTTCCTCGAGCATGGCAACTCCTGGCACGGGCAGTCGGTCTACGGCGAGCTCACACGCGTGCCGCTGATCCTCTGGGCGCCTGGTCGTCTACCGGCCGGCCGCCAAGTCGATGAGACCGTCAGGACGATCGACCTGATGCCCACCCTGCTCGAGCTGAGCGGCATGGGGGCACCCGACACCCTACAAGGGCAGAGCCTGATGCCGCTGCTTGGCGCCGACGCCACGACAGCCGGACCGGGCTGGATCGCGCGGCCCGCGGTCTCCGAGGAGCATGTGCGAGCAGACGCTGGCGCCGACGACCGTCACGAATCGTTCGCGCTGATCCTCAACGGATGGCGACTGATTCACAATACGGCTCGCGAAACGGACGAGCCGGAGTACGAGCTCTATGACCACCTGGAAGACCCGTTGAACCTGACAGACGTCGCGGCCGACCACCCCGAGGTTGTCGAACGGCTGGCTGCGGAGCTGGAGCGGTGGCGACGACGGTCTGAAGCCGCACGGTTGCCAGCAGACGACGAACTGACCGACATGCTGTCGGCCGAGGAGCTCGAGCGACTGCGCAGTCTGGGGTATCTCCGTTGAACGGACCGGCGGAGGCTCGCCGCCCCCGAATCCCTGAGCCTCGAGTGACGGTTTCCCTGGAGCCGGAGCCGACGTGCGTTCGACGGCCCCGGGCTCCATCTGCCGCGCTTGACGAAGTCGCCCCTCAAGCGGTAGATTGAAGGGGCTGTGATCATCCGCGCGCGAGCCGCCTGCTGTTGCTGTTGTACGGAGGCCCCTTGGGCCCCCGAGCTGACGGTCCAGTCGCGCTGAAGCATCACACTGATTAATACGCTAGCGCCAACGCACGAGATCGAAAGCCCGGGGCACACGCTCCCGGGCTTTTTTTGTGGGTCGCGGCGGGCATTGCCGCAAACACGAGGACGAGGACACGATGTTTGAAGAATCGGCCTGGCGGTCGGTCTACAAGGCGGTCTCGTGGCGCATACTGGCCACATTGACCACCACGTTGCTGGTCTACGCCTTCACGGGCCGGACCGACATCGCGGTCACGATCGGTTTACTCGAGGGTGTGGCGAAGATGGTGCTCTATTACGGCCATGAACGAATCTGGAACCGGCTCAACCTCGGACGCCGAAAGATCGACCACCGCCCAGGCAGCACCACCAAGCCCGCACTGGCATCACCGAGCCAGGAACACGAATGACCAGCACATTGGCTCGTCCTGACACAACAGAGATGGCCGAATCGGGCCGCGCACTCGAAACGGCGACACCGCTCGAGATACTGCGGTGGGCCGTCGAACGGTTCGGCTCGCAGCTGACCTTCGCGACCGGATTTGGCGCGGAGGGCTGTGTGGTGATCGATCTGATCGCACGGCATCGTCTCCCGATCGATATCTTCACGCTCGACACGGGACTCCTGTTCCCGGAGACCTACGACCTCTGGCGGCGTCTCGAGACGCACTTTGCGCTGACAATCCGCAGCGTCGGCCCCGATCTCACCGTCGACGAGCAGGCGGCAGAGCATGGCCCAGAGCTCTGGACACGGGAACCGGAACGATGCTGCCAGATGCGCAAGGTCAAACCGCTTACAGCTGAGCTCGACCGGTTCGATGCGTGGATCACCGCCATCCGCCGTGACCAGACCACCGCCCGCGCTAACGCGCTCGCAGTCGAATGGGACGCAAAGTACCGTCTCGGCAAAGTCAACCCGCTCATTCGCTGGACCAAGAAAGACATCTGGTCATATCTGCTGCGTCACGACGTACCCTACAACCCGCTGCACGACCGCGGGTATCCGAGTATTGGCTGTCTGCCGTGCACCAGTAGCGTTGCCGCGGGCGAAGACGACCGGGCGGGCCGCTGGCGTGGCGCCGCCAAGACCGAGTGTGGTCTTCATGCTCCGCTGGTCGCCGCGGCGCCCGCGCCCGTCACCACCGACACGGGCAGCTAGCGCTGCCTTCTTCGTCATTGCAGCGGGAGTCGTTCATGAACGCAGCAGCAGCGTCGCTGTTCCCGGTATTCCTGAAGCTGGCGGGCCGTCCAGTGGTCATCGTCGGGGGCGGGTCGGTCGCGACGTCGAAGCTGGGCGCCTTGCTGGATGCCGGCGCCCAGGTCACAGTAGTCGCGCCGCAGGTCACGCCGGAGATCGCCGGGAGTACGGCAACCATCCGGCGCCGGCCATTCGAGGCAACCGACCTCGACGACGCCTGGCTGGCTGTGGCAGCCGGGCCGCCCGCCGTCAACCGCGAGGTCGCGGCGGAAGCAGGGTCCCGGCAGGTGTTCGTCAACGCGGTGGACGACCCGCCGAACGCCAGCCTCTATCTCGGCGGCGTGGTGCGGCGCGGCGGAGTCACGGTGGCTATCTCGACCGACGGGCAGGCGCCGGCGCTCGCGGCGCTGATCCGCCAGGCGCTCGACGGCCTGTTGCCGGAGGATGAGATCCCGCGCTGGTTGGCGGTCGCGCGTGACCAGCGCATCGAGTGGGCCGCGACCGGCGTGCCGATGGACCAGCGGCGACCGCTCCTCTTGCGTGCACTGGCCGGTCTCTACGAAGATCGACAGGATTGAGGGATTGCTTCGTGATGAAGATGGGGTTCGTCTCACTCGTCGGCGCCGGACCGGGAGACCCGGACCTCCTGACCGTGCGGGCGCTCGACCGCCTGCGGGCGGCCGAGCTGGTCCTCTTTGACGCGCTGGTTTCCCCAGAGGTGGTCGCA
>JASLOY010000096.1 GCA_030745255.1 Vicinamibacterales bacterium | reverse complement strand
TGGTGATGGGCGCGGCCTTTCTCCACCGGCCGCGGGCGGTGCTGGTGGACGAGCCGATGGTCGGGCTGGACCCGCGGGGTGCCAGGCTCATCAAGCACGTGTTCAAGACGATGGCCGACCGGGGTGTCGCCATTCTCATGAGCACGCACACCCTCGAAGTGGCGCAGGAGATGTGCGACCGGATCAGCATCATCGCCAAGGGCCAGATCATCGCTCGCGGCACCGTCGACGAGCTTGGCCAGCTGGCCGGCGGATCTGGCCCAGACGACGCGCAGCTCACGCCGGTCTTTCTGAAGCTGACCGGTGGCAGCGGACTGCAGGAGATCGACGAGATTGTCTGAGGGAAGAGCCCTGAGAAGTCAGAAGTCAGAAGGCAGAAGTCAGTAGATGGTGCCATTTCCGTACTTGTTGCTGCCGTCGCTCTGGTCGTCGCGGAACCGGGCGCGCCGGCGCGAGCGAGGCGATTCGCTCCGGCTGATCCTGTTCGGGGCGGTCGGGCTCGCTGTGACGGCAGCGATTTTCAGCGGCAGCTTCTGGCTGACGCTACAGCTCGACCAGTACGCCGAGCTGGGTGACTTCCTGCTACGGCTCGGGCTGTCCTGGCTGTTCCTGACGTTGCTGTCGTTTCTCGCCTTCAGCGGAATCGTCACCGCGCTGTCGACCTTTTTCCTGTCCGACGACCTGAGTCTGTTACTGGCGGCGCCAATAGACAAGTCGCGCCTGTTCCACGCCCGGTTCCTGCGCACCATCGGGCAGTCGTCCTGGATGGTTGTCATCTTCCTGCTACCGGTCTTGACCGGCGTCGGAGTGGCGCGCTGCGCGCCGGCCGGGTTCTATGTGACCGCCGGACTGACCGTGCTGCCGTTCGCCGTCATCCCGGTCGCGCTGGGCAGCGGCATCACGCTGGCATTGGTCAACGTCTTCCCGGCGCGCCGCGCACGCGACATCCTGATGCTGATGAGCCTGTTGTTCGCCGCCAGCATCATCCTGCTGCTGCGCTACGTGCAACCGGAGCGGTTGCTGCGTGTCGAGTCGCTGCCAGACGTCACCGCGTTCTTCACCACGCTGCAGTCGCCGATTACCCCGCTGTTGCCCTCGTTCTGGGCCGGCGAGGCGCTGTTTGCCAGCCTGCAAGGCGGCTCCGACCTGCTGCACGGCGGCGCGCTCTGGACCACAGCGCTGGGGCTCACGGTGCTGCTGCGGGCCGCCAACGACCGGTGGTATTTCACCGGGTTCAGCAAGGCACAGGAGGCACGGAAGACCAGCTTCACCAGGCTTGCCGCACTCGAGCGTGTCACCGGCCTGCTCCCGCTCTCGGCGGTGCGGCGAACGCTGCTGGTGAAGGACCTCAAGGTGTTTCTGCGCGACGTCACTCAGTGGTCGCAGCTGCTGCTGCTCTGTGCTCTGGTGCTGGTCTATCTGTACAACTTCCAGGTGCTCGACCTCGACCGGATCCCGTACATGCGGGGAGTGGTGCGCAATATCTACGCATTCTTGAATCTGGGTCTCGCCGGCTTGGTGATGGCCACCGTCTGCGTCCGCTTCGTGTTTCCTGCGGTCTCGGCCGAGGGGGCGGCCTACTGGATCATCCGCACCGCCCCGATCAGGCTGCGCGACTTCCTGTGGTCGAAGTTCTGGGCCGGTCTGATTCCGGTGTTCGTGCTGACCGAGAGCCTCACGATGGCCGGGAATGAGCTGATGGGGATCGATCCGTTTCTGAAGGTCGTGACCGCCGTCGCGATCGCCTTCATGAGTCTGGCGCTCGTGGGGCTCGCCGCCGGGCTCGGCGCGCGCTATCCTCGATTTGGCGCCGACAACGCGACCCAGGTGGCCGGCTCCTTTGGCGGGGTCACGTTCATGATCGTCGCTGTCTTCTACGTGTTGGTATCGATCGTGCTGCTCGGGTGGCCGTCGTCGGTCTATCTGATCTCACGTGTCCGCGACATACCGCTCTCCGCCGCGCAGCAGCTGTTGATGGGCGGCTGTTTTCTGACGGGCATCGTGCTGAGTCTCGCCACCTGGTGGCTCTCGATGCGGTCGGGCGTCCGCGCGCTCGAGCTGATGGACGGCACGCCGGGCTAGCAGCCCGCACGGGGCGTCCTGTGTCACGTTGTGCACGACTACTTCGAGACGTTTCGGGCGCAGGCGGCCGACCTGCGCGACGGCGAGGGCCGGCCTTCGTCGAGCAGGAGTTCCGAGAGTTCCCTCGGACCTCCTCCCCTGGCCGCAAAGTCTCTCTCATTTCAGACCCTCATTTGATCCACATCTGATCTGACGCCTCACAGGGTCGCAGCGCTGGGGGTTGGCAACGATTCATGCCCCAATGCCGGGATGGGGCGACGTGAGCCTGCTGAAAGATGATGGAAACCAAGCCATCGGGGGAGCGTCACGTCCGTTTCTCGCCAACTTGCCAGGGTCGTCGTGCATCTGCGCCCTGTGATGCGGGACATGACATCGGTCATATCTGTCGTGGAGTCCAAAGTGTTAGCGTCGGCCAGAATTCATCCAGAGGAATCCAGGAGCTCATTTTTCGGGACGCGTCGTCACAGTCGGCTGGCATGCGGCAGAGAAAGTGCCGCGGCAGGGCGTTGTATCGTCGTCACCCGCGCTGTTTCCAAAGGCAGGGACGCCTGTTGCGCCCTTGACCACAGGACTGCGCTGGCTCGTGATTCCGGCGTGCCCCGAGAGTGAGAAAAGGAGGACGACGTCATGTCGCTGGGACCCAAGGCTGTCTCTTCTCGCTCACAGGTCACGTGGTGTGTTTCAGTGGCCGCGTGTGTCGGGCTCTTTGTCGCTGTGGGGTGCGGCGCCCCTCCAGCCCCGGAGAGCGACGCACCAGAGGGTGCGGCCCAGGAGGTCTCGGGCTCTTTTGATACCGCAACGCCTGACCGTCCGCACCTCGTTGACGCGCTGTCGATGCCGGCCGAACCGACCCTTTCGGTCGACAGCTTCACCAGCGCGAGCGAGTGCGCGGAGTGCCACCCGCGGCACTATGCCGAGTGGAGCACGGCGATGCACGCTTACGCCACGGTCGATCCCGTCTGGCGGGCGCTTGTCGGGGTGCGCCAGGCGGACTTCAACGGCGAACGCGACAAGTTTTGTGTGCAATGTCACACGGCGATCGGCACGCGTGGCGGCGAGGTCACGGCGAACTTCTCGTTCGACGATTTCTCGCCGATCGCGCTCGAGGGCGTGACGTGCGAGGCGTGCCACAAGATCTCCTCCATCGAGCGTCCCTTCACCGGTGGCCATGTACTCGATGAATCGGGTCCCATCCGTGGCCCGATCCGGGACCCGGTCGAGACGTTCTTCCACGAGAGCGAGTATTCGGAGCTGTTCGATTCGTCTGAGCTGTGCGCGTCGTGTCACGACGTGTTCGAGCAGCACGGGCTGAACCTCGAGCGGCCCTACGCCGAATGGCTCGAGTCACCGGCGGCGCGAGAGGGCAGGAACTGCCAGAGCTGCCACATGCCCACCTACACCGGCCAGGCCGCGGTGCTCGACGGCGTGCCGGAACGCGACAATCTCCACTCGCATCGCTTCATCGGCGTCGACCTCCCACTCAGCCCGACCTTCATCGAAGACCCCGAGGTGTTCGAGGAGGTGCGCCGGGAGGTCAAAGCGCTGCTCGCCTCGGCCGGCGAGATCGAACTGTCGGCGGCTGACACGGTGCAAGTCGGCGAGACGCTCAACGTCAACGCGACGGTCCGGAACCTGATCGACGCCCACAACCTCCCGACCGGGGCGACGTTCAACCGCCAGGTGTGGATTGCACTGACGGCGACCGACGCCGCCGGCACGGTCCTGTTCCAGACCGGGCACCTCGACGCCAACGGCGACCTGCGGACCTGGGGGAGCGACGAGCCTGACAGCGACGAGCATCTCACCACTTTCCAGTCCGGGTTCACTGACGCCGATGGGAATCGCACGCCGTTCCCCTGGAAAGCGGTCGAGAACAACTCCAATTCCATCGCGCCGCTCGAGGAGCGGACCACGACCTTCCCAGTCCCAACCACCGGCGCGGTGGGGCCGATCACGATCGACGCGAAGCTCCGTTTCCGCCAGGCGCCGCCGTTCGTCGCTCGGGCGCTGGGGCTCGAGGCCGCGGTCCCTCGAATCGAAATTCATGAGATTGGCGAAGCCGAGCTCATAGTGGCGGTCGAATGATGCAACCAGGGTGAGTCGTGCGTGAATGTGAAATCGCGGGTTCTTGGTGATGCAGGAGGGTGGCGAGATGAGTACACAACAACGGCTTGCGGCGCTCATGGCGGTGGGCCTGGTCCTGGTCTGCGCCGGAGTGCGGACCGACGCCGAGCAACGCCCGGGTGAGGCTGGTCCGGGGCCGGCCACGTGGGTAGGCGACCTCTCGCCGATCGGGCCTGGGGACTGGAGCTACGACCGCGCGGCGCATCTGCTGGAACGCGCCGGGTTCGGGGGTACCCCGGCCGAGATAGAGCGGTTGGCCGCGATGACCCCGCAAGCGGCGGTCAACTCCCTGGTGGACTACGAGTCGTTGGACAGCAGCCACCTCCCGGTGTTTCTCCACAGTCGAGACTTGCAGGGCCGGAAGCTCTTTCACGAACGCTTGAAGCCGCCGTTCCACCTCGATTTCTTCTTCAACATCGAGCACGCCATGGAGCACGGCGAGAGCCTCGGTGTGAAGGTCGATTACTCGGATCCGGCGAATCGCAATCAGGAGATCGGCGCCACCGGCTATTTCCATGTGGTGGCCTCGCGTCTGGAGATGGACCGGGCGGTGATGTGGTGGGCCGACCGGATGATCAATACGCCCCGGCCGCTCGAGGAGAAGATGGTGCTGTTCTGGCACGGGCACTTCGCGACCCAGCATCAGAAGCTCCACGACTACGAGAAGATGCTGATCCAGCAGAGCATGTTCCGCGAGAACGCCACCGCCAATTTCCGGGACCTGCTGCTCGGCATCGCGAAAGACCCGGCCATGATCCGGTATCTCGACAACGTCGATAACGTCGTCGGGCATGCGAACGAGAACTTCGCCCGCGAGATCATGGAGCTGTTCTCGATGGGCGAGGGTCGGGGCTACACCGAGGCGGACGTTCGCGACGCCGGCCGCGCGTTCACCGGGTGGGTCTATCACCCCCAGAACGAGCACCAGTTCGTCTTCAAGGCCGACATCCACGACTACGGCCAGAAGACCATCTTCGGGCAGACCGGCAATTTTGATGGCGAGGACGTCGTCGATCTGATCCTGCAGCAGGAGGCGACCGCCAGTTTCATGGCGCCGAAGATCTACAAGTTCTTCGCCCGCGAGGACCCGTCCGAGGAGCTCCAGCTCGAGCTGGCGGCTGTGCTGCGGGACGCCGACTACGAGCTGAAACCGTTGTTGAAGACGATCTTTCTGTCGCGCGACTTCTACAGCTCGGCCTCCTACGCGACGCAGATCAAGTCGCCCATCCACCTGCTGGCCTCGACCTACAAGAAGCTGGGCGTCACGGAGGTGCCCGGTACGCCGAACTTCAAGTACACGGCCCAGGCCCTCGGCCAGGAGCCGTTCGACCCACCGAGCGTCGCTGGTTGGGCGGGGGGGCGGAGCTGGATCAACCCGGCGACGTTGCTCGAGCGGGCCAACTTTGCCAAGCGTGTCTTGTTCCCTGAGCCGGAGCCGAACCGGAACAGCGGGTCCTACAACTTCCAGTACCGATGTGACCGGGGCGGGTGTGTCGACCTGAGCGGCATCGCCCCGGAGATCGCCAACATGGAGATGCCGGACGATGCGCGACGGCGTCGGAGTCAGGCCAGGGCCGCCGCCAGGGCGGCGGCGGCAGCCGACCCTGCAACGTCGGCTGCCTACGTCGACACGGAGGACGACGAGGTGCCGATCCTCGATGCCGGCCTGGCGGTGGACCTGCTGACCGATGCAGGGGTTCGGGCCGCCAATCCCGAGCTGCAGCAGGAAAAGGAAGGGTGGAACATTGGATATGCCAGCACGGTAGGCGCCGCTATGGCGCGCCAGTTCTCGCCGACGATTCCGCTCACGATAGCGAAGGTCGACCTCGTGGCGATGGTCCGAGAGGCCGGGCTCACCGAGGCCGATGAGGTGGCCGACTACTTCATTCATCGGTTCCTGCGTATCCCGTTGTCCGAGAGCCGCCGCCAGATAATCGTCGACGTGCTCAAGGGCGGCATCGGGATGGGCGCTATCGACTTCAGCCAGCCGAATCTCGAGACCGCGTTGCGGGAGGCGCTCCACGTCCTGATGGGTATGTCCGAGTATCAACTGGGGTAGGCGAGGCCTGTCAGGGCGCGTGGGCGCTCCCTGATCGAGCATGCTCGAAACGACAAAGGAATCCAGGAGCAATGAAAGATGACCAAGAACAAGCTTTACCGTGATTGTGGGTGTGGCCGGCGCGATTTCCTCCGTCAGGGACTGTATGGCCTCGGCGTGACGGCGGCCCTCCCGGTGTTCTTTCGCGAATCATCCACAGCCCTGGCGATGCAGGCGCTGGCGGGCGCCCAGGAGACCCATCCCGACCGCATCATGGTGGTGCTCGAGCTGAGCGGCGGCAACGACGGGTTGAACACCGTTGTCCCCTACGGCAATGACGAGTACTACCGGCTGCGGCCATCGCTCGCGGTTCCCACACGCGCGGTGCTGCCGATCGACGACGACCTGGGGTTCAACCCGCAGCTGCGCGGTCTCAGTCAGCTCTATGATGAAGGCCAGGTCGCGATCATCAACGGATGCGGCTATCCCAACCCCACGATGTCGCATTTCACGGCGATGGACTGGTGGCATTCGGGCGTGCCGCATCAAGCCGAGCAACTGGGGTGGGTGGGCCGTCTGGCAGACGCCGTCCGGCCGACCGCGCAGGAGAACTACATCGTCAACATCACCACCAAGATGGCCAACGCGGTGCGGGCCGGCGTGCATGCCCCGGTCGTGTTCAATGACCCGGAGCGGTTCCAACGCCAGGGCAGCGACACGGCGTTGATGGCGGCTAACGAGCTCGGGATGAAGACGCCGGAAACCGGCGCAAGTGACGTCCTGGGGTTTGTCGAGTCCATTTCGAGAAACGCCGCCACCGGCTCGGTGCTGGTGCGGGAGGCCATCTCCAACTATGCGACTCCGGTGGACTACGGCGACGGCGGGGACTCCACGAGCCTTCCGAACGTAGCCGCCCTGATCGACGGCGGTCTGCCGACCCGCTTCTACTATGTCAACTACGGCGGGTTCGACCACCACTCGAACCAGGACGCCTCGCACACTCGACTCCTCCTGGGGCTGGGCGACGCGCTTCGTGGCTTTTTCCAGGACATGGAGCGGATTGGTCGCGCCGACGATGTCGCGATGATGATCTTCAGCGAGTTCGGGCGACGTCCCGGACAGAACGCGAGCAACGGCACCGATCACGGCACCGCGGGGCCGATGTTCATCCTCGGAAAGAACGTCAAGGGTGGGCTTTACGGCGCGTATCCCAGTCTGACGGATCTGGACGTTATCTTTGGCTACGAGGACGGAAACCTGAAGTTCACCACCGACTTCCGGCGGGTCTACGCCACGATGATCAAGGAGTGGATGGGCTACGACGACACCGAAACGCTGCTGCGAGGCGACTTCGCGCCGCTGGGCGTGTTCGCGTGACGTGAAGGGTGGCCGAACGTACGTCGTCAGACCATTCTGGACACTTGACCAGGTCAGGTGCGCCTGACGTTATGCGTGCATGGCAATCCGGAGGGCTGCGTGATGAGAACACGACAGTGGCCTGCGGCGCTCGTGGCGGCAGGGTTGGCGTGTGTTTGGCCCGGAGTGCCGGCAGGCGCCGAGCAAGGCCAGGACGCGGCTGGCCCGTCGGCGTGGGTTGGTGACCTCTCGCCGATCGAACCTGGGGACTGGAACTACGATCGCGCGGCGCATCTGCTGGAGCGCGCCGGGTTCGGGGGCACCCCGGAGGAGATCGAGGGCCTGGCCGCGATGACGCCGGAGGCCGCTGTCGACTCTCTCGTGTCCTACGAGTCGTTGGACAATGGCCATCTGCCGGTGTTTCTCCATAGTCGAGACGCCCAAGGGCGGAAGTTGTTCCACGAGATCTTGAAGCCGCCCTTCCACATCGACATGCACTTCACCATCCAGCACGCCCAGGACCACGGTGAAAGCCTCGGGGTGACGGTCGATTACTCGGATCCGGCGAATCGCAATCAGGAAGTTGCCACCACGGGCATCTTCATGGTGGTGGCCTCGCGTCTGGAAATGGATCGGGCGGTGATGTGGTGGGCCGACCGGATGCTCAACACGCGTCGGCCACTCGAGGAGAAGATGGCGCTCTTCTGGCACGGGCACTTTGCGACCCAGCATCAGAAGCTCCACGACTACGAGAAGATGCTGAACCAGCAGGCGATGTTCCGTGAGCACGCCACAGGCAATTTCCGGGACCTCCTGCTCGGCATCGCGAAAGATCCCGCCATGATCCGGTTTCTCGACAACGTCGACAACGTCGTCGGGCATCCAAACGAGAACTTCGCCCGCGAGATCAGGAACCGTTCGACCCGCCGAGCGTCGCCGGCTGGGCCGGCGGACGGACCTGGATCAACCCCGCGACGCTGCTCGAGCGGGCCAACTTTGCCCGGCGTGTCTTGTTCCCGGACCCGGAGCCGAACCGGAACAGCGCGACCTACAACTTTCAGTACCGATGTGACAGGCAGGGGTGTATCGACACGACTGGCATCAGTCCGGCGATTGCGGACATGGTGAGGCCGGAGCGCCCTCGACGGCGACGAACGCGAACCACCTCGCGAGACACCCCGTCATCGCCGTCTGACGACACCGTCGAGCTGGATATGCCCGTCCTCGACACCGCTCTGACGGTGGATTTGTTAAACGATGCGGGGGCTCGGGCCAACGATCCCAAGCTGCAGCGGGAAAAGGAAGGCTGGATCCTCAATCCTGCCGTCCTGGCGGGACAACCCCGCGGGCGCCAGTTCTCGCCGACGATTCCGCTCACCGTGGCGAAGATCGACGTGGTGGCGATGATCCGCGAGGCCGGGCTCACGCGAGCAGACGAGGTGGCCGACTACTTCATTCGCCGGTTCCTGCGCGTCCCGCTGACCGAGAGCCGCCGCCAGATCGTCGTCGACGTGCTCACGAGCGGCATTGGGATGGGCGCGATCGACTACGGGCAGCCGAATCTCGAGACCTCATTGCGGGAAGCGCTCCACGTCCTGATGGGCATGTCCGAGTATCAACTGGCGTGAGCGAGGCCCCTCACGGGGCGTCGTTCGCCTCGCTGCCGCTCCATCGGAACACCAATCGCCGTTGATCGTTGATGCGTATGGAGTGGCAGCCCTTCCAGTCGCACTTCACATCGCAGACAGCCGTAAACGCCCGCTTTTCTCATGCGTCTGTATATGTAATGGACTGTTCTGTCGGATACGAGAACGAAGGAGAATCCACTTTGAAGACCATCGATAGTCCCGGTTTTGCGAAGTCGGCCGGTCTCGTGGCCCTGGCGGTGTGTTTCACGCTCGGCGCGGTACCTGCGGTGGCCCAGGACGGCGGTTGGACGCACTGGGGCGGCGACGCCGCCAGCACCCGCTACGTGCCGTTCGACCAGATCAACGCCAGCAACTTCGAGGATCTCGAAGTGGCCTGGGTCTGGCGGGGCGACAACTTCGGTCCCCATGTCTACAACATCCAGCGCTCGACCCCGATCTACGCCGAGGGCAAGCTGTTCTCGGTGGCGGGCGAGCGCCGCACGGTCTTTGCCATGGACCCGGCGACCGGTGAGACGCTCTGGACCTTCCGCGAGCCGTCCACCAAGCGCTGGGAAGACTCGATGCGGAAGAGCTATGGCAAAGGCGTCGCCTACGAAGAGGTGGACGGCGAGGGGCGAATCTACGTCGTGACGCCGGCGTTTTTCCTCCACGTGCTGGACGCCGACACCGGCATCC
>JASLOY010000095.1:257-10026 GCA_030745255.1 Vicinamibacterales bacterium | reverse complement strand
GAGGCGACGACGCTGCGCGAGACGTTGATCGAGAAGGTATGTGAGGTCGACGACCAGCTGTTGGAGAAGTATCTGCACGGGACCCCGCTCGAGGAGGCGGAGATCCTCGCGGCCCTGCGGCGACGCACGATCGAATCGGTTCGCCACGAGGACGCGCCGTTCGTGCCGGTGCTGTGCGGCAGCGCATTCAAGAACAAGGGCGTGCAGCCGCTGATTGACGCGGTCGTCAACTATCTGCCGGCGCCGTCGGACATTCCGGCGATGACGGGCACCGACCCGGACGCCCCCGCTGATGCCGAGTTGCTCATTGAGCGGCCATCGAGCGACGAGGCGCCATTCTCCGCCTTGGCGTTCAAGATCATGACCGACCCCTATGTTGGTCAGCTCGCGTTCATTCGTGTGTATTCCGGGGTGATGGCCTCGGGGGCGACGATCTACAACCCGCGTCAGGGCCGCAAGGAGCGTATCGGGCGGCTGCTGAAGATGCATGCGAACAAGCGGGAGGAGATCAAGCAGGTCTATGCGGGCGACATTGCCGCCGCGGTCGGGCTCAAGAGCGTGGCCACTGGCGATACGATCTGCGACCACCAGCATCCGGTCGTACTCGAGGCGATGGAGTTCCCGAACCCCGTCATCTCGCTCGCTATCGAGCCGAAGACGAAGGCGGACCAGGAGAAGCTCGGACAGGGACTTGCGAAGCTCACCAGCGAAGATCCGACGTTCCAAGTGCGGAGCGACGACGAAACCGGGCAGGTCGTCATCTCGGGAATGGGTGAGCTGCATCTGGAAATCATCGTCGACCGACTGCGCCGCGAGTTCGGCGTGGAGGCGACGGTCGGCCGACCGCAGGTTGCCTATCGCGAGACGCTGACCAAGCCGGCCGAGGCGGAGGGTCGGTATGTCAAGCAGACCGGTGGGCGAGGTCAGTACGGGCACGTGAAGCTGCGTGTCACGCCGGGGCAGGCGGGCGATGGCTTCGTGTTCAAGAACGAAATCTTTGGTGGTTCGGTACCCAGGGAGTTCATTGGGCCGATTGAGGACGGTGTCCGGGAGGCGATTACCACGGGTGTCCTGGCCGGGTACCCCATCGACGACGTCAGCGTGACGTTGTACGACGGGTCATCACACGACGTCGACTCGTCCGAAGTGGCGTTCAAGATCGCGGCATCTATGGCGTTCCGCGAGGCGGCGCGGCGGTCGTCGCCTGTCCTGCTGGAGCCGGTCATGCGGGTCGAGGTGGTGGTACCCGAGGTGCACATGGGAGACATCATCGCGGATCTCAATGGTCGGCGCGGCAAGGTGACCTCGATGGAGGCGCACGGCGGCACGCAGATCGTGAACTCCCGTGTGCCGCTATCCGAGATGTTCGGGTATGCGACCGACCTGCGGTCGCGGACACAGGGGCGCGCCACCTACACAATGCACTTCGATTGTTACGAACAGGTCCCCCGGGCCGTCAGCGAAGAGATCATGGCTCGGATCCAGGGAAAGTAGAGAGGCTATCGAGGCTGCGACATGCACCGTTCCGTTCGGATCAGCTTCTCCGCGCTAGCCAGGCAGCTTTGTTCATAGCTCCGCTACGCGGGGGGCTAGACTCCTGGAACGGGGGTCCGGCGAAGGAGCGAACAGCGGTAGGTGACGAGATCGGCCCGATAAAGGTGGTTCAAGGAGTCTAGCGTGATGGCGAAGGAAAAATTCGATCGATCGAAACCGCACGTCAACATCGGGACGATCGGTCACATTGACCACGGGAAGACGACGCTGACGGCGGCGATCACGTCGGTGTTGGCGAAGCACGACCCGAAGAACGCGGTGCGGTCGTTCGACTCGATCGACAACGCCCCGGAGGAGCGGGAGCGGGGCATCACGATTGCGACGGCGCACGTGGAGTACACGACGCCGAACCGGCACTACGCGCATGTGGACTGCCCGGGGCACGCCGACTACATCAAGAACATGATCACGGGCGCGGCGCAGATGGACGGGGCGATTCTGGTGGTGGCGGCGACCGACGGGCCGATGCCGCAGACGCGGGAGCACATCCTGCTGGCGCGGCAGGTGGGGGTGCCGTCGCTGGTGGTGTTCCTGAACAAGGTAGACATGGTGGATGACGAGGAGCTGCTGGACCTCGTCGAGCTGGAAGTGCGGGAGCTGCTGTCGTCGTATGACTTCCCGGGGGACGACCTACCGGTGGTGCGGGGGTCGGCGCTGAAGGCGCTGGAAGGGGACGAGGAGGCGGCCAACGGGATCGACGCGTTGATGGTGGCGGTGGACGAGTATGTGCCGCTGCCGGAGCGGGACGTGGACAAGCCGTTTCTGATGCCGATCGAGGATGTGTTCTCGATTTCGGGCCGGGGGACGGTGGTGACGGGCCGGGTGGATCGGGGCGTGGTGAAGGTCGGGGAAGAGATTGAGATTGTGGGGTTCGCCGCGACGCAGAAGATGGTGGTGACCGGGGTGGCGATGGTCCGGAAGCTGCTGGACGAGGGCGTGGCGGGGGACAACATCGGGGTGTTGCTGCGGGGGCTGGAGAAGGACGACGTGGAGCGGGGGCAGGTGCTGGCGAAGCCGAAGTCGATTACGCCGCACACGAAGTTCAAGGGCGAAGTGTATGTGCTGACGAAAGACGAAGGCGGTCGGCACACGCCGTTCTTCAACGGGTATCGGCCGCAGTTTTATCTACGGACGACGGACGTGACGGGGGTGGCGACGTTGCCCGAAGGCGTGGAGATGGTGATGCCGGGGGACAACGTGGCGATGGAGGTGGAGCTGATCACGCCGGTGGCCCTGGAGAAGGGGCTGCGGTTCGCCATCCGGGAAGGTGGGCGCACGGTGGGGTCGGGCGCCATCACCGAGATCGTCGAGTAGATGACTATGTTCTCTGACAAGATTCGGATACGTCTCAAGGCCTACGACCATCGGGTGCTCGACCAGTCGACCACGGAGATTGTTGACACCGCGCGGCGCACGGGTGCGCGTCTGGCTGGCCCGATTCCGCTGCCGACCGACCTGAACAAGTGGACGGTTCTGCGGTCGCCCCATGTCGACAAGAAATCTCGTGAGCAGTTCGAAATCCGGACTCACAAACGGCTGATCGACATCTTCGAACCGACACCGCAGACGGTCGACGCCTTGATGAAGCTGGATTTGCCCGCCGGCGTCGATGTGGAAATCAAGGCGTTCGGGAAGGACAACAAATAGGCGCATGCTCCAAGGAGTCAGGAGTCAGGAGTCAGGAGTCAGAAGGGAGCCGGAGGGCTTCGCCGCCCATCAGCCCTGGATGTTGCGGCAGCCACCTGCTTACTTCTGCCTTCTACCTTCTACCTTATGCCTTCTGGGCATTGCCCGTAGACGGACATAGCAATCATGGTAACCGGTATTCTCGGGCAAAAAATCGGGATGACGCAGTTGTTCAGCGACGACGGGGCCGTCATGCCAGCGACCGTCATCAAGGCCGGCCCGTGCGTCGTTGTTCAGCGCAAGACAGTCGAGCGAGACGGCTACGACGCCGTGCAGCTTGGGCTCGTGGAGGATGCTCCGGCCAAAGTGAACAAGCCGACGGCCGGTCACTACAAGAAGGCGAACGTGCCGCCGACGCGCATCCGGCGCGAAGTAGGTATCGCCGCCGGCAGCGAGGGTCCGGACGAGGGGGCGCAGGTGGTCGCCTCCGTGTTCGCCGACGGCGACCGGGTGGACGTCATCGGGCTCAGTCGCGGCAAAGGCTTTCAAGGGGTCATGAAGCGGCATGGGTTCGGCGGCGGTCGCGCGACGCACGGCTCGATGTTTCATCGCGCGCCTGGGTCGATCGGCGCGTCGTCGTATCCGTCACGGGTCATCAAGGGGATGCGGGGTCCCGGTCGAATGGGCGGCGATCGGGTGACGGTCCGAAACTTGCGGGTGCTGCAGGTGGATGCCGAGCAGCATGTGCTGATCGTCAATGGCGCGGTGCCCGGGGCGCCGGGTGGCTTCGTGATGGTGCGTAGGGCGGTGGCGGCCAAGCCGGATGCGGCACCGGTCGCCGAGGTACCGAAAAAGAAGAAGTAGAGGGCCACAATGATTGGGCCGTCATACGGGCCGAAACGAGAATGCTGTGTTGGTGTGCAGCCGGCGGTGACGGCCAGGCCGTGCACGTGCGCGGCCCGCTGGCGCGGAGTGGGACCATCGGGTTCCCCGCGTAGCGGCCGCGTGGGGTCCGGGGCGTAGCCCCGACTAGCTAGGTTACGACCATGACACTGGATGTCGTCGATTCGCAGAACGAGAAGGTTGGGTCGCTTGAGGTCAGTGACACGGTCTTTGGCGGTCGGGTAAACACTGACGTGATCTGGGAAGCGGTGGTTCATCAGCTCGCCTGCGAGCGCCGCGGAACCCACGCAACCAAGACCCGTGCTGAGGTCAGCGGCACCGGTAAGAAGCCCTGGCGCCAGAAGGGAACCGGTCGCGCGCGGGTCGGTTCGAGTCGCAATCCGCTGTGGCGGGCCGGTGGCACGGTGTTCGGTCCGCGGCCACGCAGCTATGCATACCGGTTGCCCAAGAAGATGATTCGCGGCGCGTTGCGCGCCGCTCTGACCCAGAAGTTCAAGGATTCCGAGGTGCTCGTGGTGGACCAGCTCGCCGTGGACGAGCCCCGGACGCGTCACGCGGCGGAGTTGCTGGGCCGGCTCGACGCAGGGGGCAAGACCCTGCTGGTCGATGTAAGCCCGGACTCGAACCTCTCGCTCGCCGTTCGTAACATCACCGGTGTGCGGATGTCGTCGACCAGTCAGCTCGGCGCCCGGGACGTTGTCGACGCCGGTCGGGTCGTCCTGACCCGCGCAGCGATCGAACGGCTGGAGCAGGTGTTGGCATCATGATTGAGACCGAGGTGATTCGGCGGCCGCTCATCACCGAGAAGACCACGATCCAACGAGAGGACGGTCGGACCATCGTGCTGGAGGTGGCGATGCGCGCGACCAAGGTGGAGATCAAGCAGGCGGTCGAGCGGCTGCTGGGCTCGAAGGTCTCGAGTGTGCGGACCTCCATCAATCACGGCAAGATCAAGCGCCAGGGGCGTTTCGCAGGACAGCGCCCGGACTGGAAGAAGGCGTATGTGCGACTGCGCGCAGGTGAAAAGGTTCCCGAGTTCCTCGAGGGTGCATAGGTAAACAGGGTGTCACGCGCGATCGTGCGAAGCGAGTCAAGGCCATGACAATTCGCAAGTACAAACCGACGTCGCCGGGACGCAGGTTTCAAACGGTTCAGGCGTTCGATGAGATCACGGCCACGAAGCCGTACAAGCCATTGACCCAGCCGCTGCCGAAGTCTGGCGGCCGTAACAATCGTGGCAAGGTGACGGTGTGGCAACGTGGTGGCGGGCACAAGCGGGCATACCGCATCATCGACTTCAAGCGCGACAAGTATGACGTGCCTGGGACGGTGTCGACCATCGAGTACGACCCGAACCGCTCGGCCCGGATCGCATTGGTGACGTATGCCGATGGTGAGAAGCGATACATTCTCCAGCCGGCCGGTGTGTCGGTCGGTGACGCCATCATCGCCGGCGAGAAGGTGGACATTCTGCCGGGTAACGCACTGCCACTCAAGAACATCCCACTGGGCACACAACTGCACAACGTGGAGCTCAAGCCTGGCAAGGGGGGGCAAATCGCGCGGAGCGCCGGGTCCACGGTGCAGCTCGTGGCCAAGGAGGGCAACTACGCCTCGGTGCGGATGCCGTCCGGCGAGGTACGTCGAATTCTGAAAGAGTGTTTGGCGACGGTGGGGCAAGTTGGCAACGTCGATCACGAGAATGTGTCCCTAGGGAAGGCTGGTCGTTCGCGGTGGCTCGGGCGTCGGCCCAATGTGCGTGGCGTCGCCATGAACCCAGTGGACCACCCGCTTGGGGGTGGCGAGGGCAAAGCGGCTGGCGGGCGGCACCCCGTGTCGCCATGGGGCCAGCCGAGTAAGGGCTTCAGGACCCGCAGCCGGAAGCCGTCCGACAAGTTCATCACCCAGCGCCGGAAGCGGCGGCGGTGATGTTCATCGGGACCAACACGAGGCGCTTATGAGTCGATCGCTGAAGAAGGGGCCGTTTGTGGACCTGCCGTTGCTGGAGAAGGTCGAGATCATGAACCGAGGCGGAGACCGGAAGGTAATCAAGACCTGGTCTCGGCGTTCCACCGTCGTGCCGGAGATGGTCGGACACACCATCGCGGTGCACAACGGCAAGAAATTTGTGCCGGTGTATCTCACCGAGAACATGGTGGGCCACAAGCTGGGCGAGTTCTCGCCGACCCGGCTGTTTCGCGGGCATACGAGCAAGCGCGACAAGGCCGCGTCGGTCGGCCCGAAGGGTAGATAACGATGGTCGAGGGGCGGGCAACGGCCCGATACATCCGGACGTCGGCGCAGAAGGCCGGGCTGGTAATGGATCTCATTCGTGGCCAGAACGTGGACCGCGCGCTGTCGACGCTGCGTTTCGCCCGCAAGCGCATCGCGCGCGATATCGAGAAGGTGCTCCGGTCTGCGGTGGCGAACGCCGAGCAGAAAGAGGGTGCCAGTGGCGATGTCGACCGGATGTTCGTGTCGCGTTGCTACGCCGACCAGGGGCCCTCGATGAAGCGGATTCGTCCGGCGCCTATGGGCCGAGCATTCCGAATCATCAAGCGCACGGCGCATCTGACCGTTCACGTGGCGGAGCGGCCCGAGGTCGTGACGCGGGTAGCGGCGCCGGCACCCCAGACCGCGTCGGCGGGCGGAGCCGACGCGGCGCCGAAGAAAGTGACCAAGCGGGCTCGCAAGAGCACTGCCGGGAAGACGACAAAGACCGCGAAAGCAAAGAAGACCGCGAAGGCAAAGAAGACCGCGGCGAAGAAGGAGAGCGGGACCAAGTCGGCGGCAAAGAAGACTACGGCGACGAAGAAGTCCGCGACCAAGTCGGCGGCGAAGAAGACCGCCAAGACGGCGAAGAAGCGGGCGGCAAAGAAGTCCAGCGACTAGCGACGCGACACGAGGAACACCAGATGGGGCAGAAGGTACACCCGTACGGTTTCAGACTCGGTTTCAACAAGACCTGGCGGTCCCGTTGGTATGCGGACCGGGATTACGCGAAGCTGCTGCACGAGGATCTCGCCTTGCGGGCCGACCTGAAGAAGCGCTTCGCACATGCCGGTGTGTCGAAAATCGAAATCGAGCGTGCCGCCAACAACTTGAAGATCGACATCTGCACGTCGCGGCCGGGCATCATCATCGGACGAAAGGGCACCGAGGTCGACAAGCTCAAAACGGAGATTCAGAAGCGGACGAACCGCCAGGTGTTCATCAACATCCAGGAGATCCAGAAGCCCGAGCTGGACGCACAGCTCATCGGCGAATCGGTCGCATTGCAACTGGTGAAGCGTGTCGCGTTTCGTCGTGCGATGCGGAAGGCGGTCGAGTCTGCGCTGCGGTTCGGGGCACGCGGGATCAAGATCCGGGTCGGCGGGCGGCTCAACGGGGCTGAAATCGCGCGGAGCGAGTGGTATCTGCATGGCCAGTTGCCGTTGCAGACGTTACGGGCGGACGTTGACTACGGCTTTGCGGAGGCCAACACGACCTACGGGCAAATCGGCGTGAAGGTGTGGCTCTACAAGGGCGACCGCCATGAGCCACAGCTGGCCCGCGACGAAGAGTATCGGGCACCGCGCCGCCCGGCCAGGGCCTGACGGTAGGTGCCCTGCAGGAGTCAGAAGTCAGGAGACAGAAGAAGCCGGTGGCTTTGCAGCGGTCTCCAGTTGAAGGTATTTCGCCATGTTGACGCCAAAGAGAGTAAAGCATCGGAAACAGCAACGCGGCCGCATGACCGGAAAGGCGTGGCGTGGCTCGACGGTGTCATTCGGAGACTACGGGCTCCGTGCGATGGAGCCCTGCTGGCTGACAGACCGTCAGATCGAGGCGGCGCGTGTCGCGATGACGCGGTTTATCAAGCGCGGTGGGAAGATCTGGATCCGTGTGTTCCCCGACAAGCCGATCACCAAGAAGCCTCAAGAGACGCGGATGGGAAAGGGCAAGGGCGCGCCCGAACAGTGGGTGGCGGTCGTAAAGTCGGGCCGGATCCTGTTCGAGATGGAAGGGGTCGATATGGTCGCCGCGAAGGAGGCGATGCGTCTGGCGTCGGCGAAATTGCCGATCCACACGAAGTTCGCCACACGGTTCGGCGAGGCTGATGTGTCATGACCAAGATTGGTGAGTTGCGTGATCTCGGTGTGGCGGGTCTCGAGCAGCGTGAGCGCGATTTGGCGGAGCAGTTGTTCCGGTTGCGGCTGCAGCAGTCGATGGGGCAGCAAGAGGCGGCGAGCAAGCTGAAAGAGAGCCGGCGTGATCTCGCCCGTGTAAAGACCCTCTTGCGTGAGCACGCGCTCGGTACACGGGCCGCCGACGCGGACGCGTAGCAGGTCGGGGCACATAGCGAAAGAAGCATCGGATGGGAACCAAAGCAGAAGTCCAGGGCGTGGTGGTCAGCGACAAGATGGATCAGAGTGTCGTGGTGGCAGTCGAGCGTCGGGTGCGCCATGCGCTCTACGGCAAGATTCAGCGTCGCACGTCGAAGTTCATGGCGCACGACCCGGCCAACGACGCCAAGATGGGTGACGTCGTGGCCATCGTTGAGACGCGACCTCTGAGTCGCCGGAAGCGTTGGGCGGTCACCCGGGTGGTCGAGCGGGCGCAGGTGATTTGAGCGAGGACTGACGATGATCCAGATGCAGTCGATTCTCGACGTCGCCGACAACTCCGGGGCCCGCAAGATAGCGGTGATCAACCCGCTCGGCGGTTCGACGGGACGATACGCCCGCCTCGGTGACCTCGTCACCGCCTCGGTGAAGGAAGCAGTGCCCGCATCGGCGGTCAAGAAGGGCCAGGTCGTGCGGGCGGTGATTGTGCGCACGTCCAAAGAGCATCGGCGCCGGGATGGCAGCTACATCCGATTCGACCGGAACGCGGCGGTTCTGGTCAATGAGCAAGGTGAGCCGATCGGGACTCGTGTCTTTGGTCCGGTAGCGCGAGAGCTCCGTGAGCGAAGGTTCATGAAGATCGTCTCCCTGGCCCCGGAGGTGTTGTAACGAGGAATTCAGAAATCAGAAGTGAGAAGTCAGAATGAAGCCGGTGGCTCCCGCGACGTCTAGAACTGATAGTCGGCGAAGCCTTCCGGCTAGCTTCTGCCTTCTGCCTTCTGCCTTCTGCCTTCTGCCTTCTGGAGCGTAGGTAACGAATGTCGACCATTCAGACACCGATTCGAAAGAACGACAACGTGGTCGTGATCGCGGGGAAAGACCGGGGCAAGCGTGGCCGCGTGTTGCGGCTGGTGCCTGGCAAGAACCGGCTGATCGTCGAAGGCGTGAATTTCGTGAAGAAACACACGAAGCCGAATCCTGGACAAAACGTCAAGGGTGGCGTTGTCGAGAGTGAGGCGCCATTGCACGTCTCAAACGTGCAGCTGATGTGTCCGGAGTGTGGAGCGCCGACGCGGCTCGGCCGCCGAGTGCTCGGTGATGGTCGCAAAGTGCGGGTCTGCCGCAAATGCGACGGGGTCGTCGACCGATGAGCCGATTGAAAGAGCGGTATCTGGACCAGGCGGTCTCCGCCCTCACGAAGGAGTTTGGCTACACCAGCGTGATGGCGGTTCCGAAGATCCAGCGGATCGCCGTGAACATGGGAATGGGTGAGGCGACGCAGAACGCGAAGCTGCAGCGGTGCAGCGCCCACACCGCGCTCGCGCGGCCGGGGTCGCCGCCCGGAGCGACGCTGTACACGGCCT
>JASLOY010000095.1:0-247 GCA_030745255.1 Vicinamibacterales bacterium | reverse complement strand
TCAGAAGCCGTTGACGACCAGGGCCAAGAAGTCGGTGGCACAGTTCAAGGTGCGTCAGGGCCAGCCAATCGGGGCGATGGTCACGCTGCGTCGCGAGCGCATGTACGAGTTCCTGGACCGCCTGATTTCGGTAGCACTACCGCGTGTCCGGGACTTTCGGGGGGTGTCGCCCAAGGGCTTCGACGGGCGAGGCAACTACACGCTGGGGCTGCGTGACCAGTTGATCTTCCTCGAGATCGACTACATG
>JASLOY010000094.1 GCA_030745255.1 Vicinamibacterales bacterium | reverse complement strand
ATTTTGGTTGGGCTGCTCGCTCTCGCGGGGTTGGGTCTCGGGCTCGGCCTGGGGCTCGGCGGTTCCGACGAGAAGGCCGAGGCCCCGCCCGCCGCCGAGACCGGTGCCGCCGACCCGGCGCCGGGCGCCGAGAACGCTGCCGAGTCCCCGGATGAAGCGGTTTCGGAGTCTGGGCCGGAGGTGTCCGGCGAACCGGTGCCCGACGAGGCGTCCGACACGCCACGAACCTACGCCAATTTCTGCGCGATCTCTCACACGCCCTTCGATTTCACCCTGACGTTCTGCGAAGTCTTGCCGCCCACCGAGAAGGCGGTCCGGGAAGCAGCCACCGAGCGCCTCTTGAAGGCCCCGGTGCGGTCCCGAATCGTCGTGCCTTTGGGGTTCGTGCCGAATCTGATCAACGCACTGCAAGAGCACCTGCGGTCGTGCAGCGAGGCCGGCGGAAACGCGGGCTGGAACAAGCCGGCGGTGCACTGAGTCAGCCGGAACCGCCTGATAAGATGATGGCGTGTCAGCCAGACGCACCGCCACGCTGAGGGAGCCGGCGCACTCCCCAGCGGTCACCCGTCGCCTCCTGCGACGGCTCGAGGCGCAGCACCCGAGCGCGTTCACGGAGCTCATCTATCGCAACCCCTACGAGCTGCTGGCGGCGACGATGCTGTCGGCACAGTGCACTGACGAGCGGGTGAATCAGGTGACCCCGCGCTTGTTCGCGCGCTACCCTACGCCGGCGGCGCTTGCGGCCGCCACGCCAGAGGCGCTCGAGCCGCAGATTCAACCAACCGGGTTCTATCGCGCAAAATCCCGGTCGCTCGTTGGGATGGCGCGAGCCCTGGTCGAACACCACAATGGCGAGGTCCCTCCAGATCTCGACGCACTGGTGCAGCTGCCGGGTGTCGGCCGCAAGACCGCCAACGTGGTGCTCGGCCACGCGCTCGGCGTACCGGGTCTCCCAGTCGACCGGCATGTGCTCCGCGTAGCCAACCGCCTGGGTATCGCATCGTCGGCGGACCCGGTGGTTGTGGAGCGGCAGCTTGGGGCCGCCCTCCCAAAGGCACGCTGGGTGGTGGCATCAGACACGCTGATTCTGCACGGACGGCGTATCTGCAAGCCGCGTCCACTGTGCGACCGCTGCCGTGCCCGGAGCCAGTGTCGCTACATCACCGACGGCGGTGGCATCTCCCCGGCGCGGGGAGGGTCTCGGACACAGAGACAGGCCGGTCGGAAACGGGCCCGCTGAGGAGAATGACGAGATCGGGGAGATCGGGGCGCACGGCAGCTGCGCGACACGTGAGCCCCGGCGTCTCCAAACTGCCCGCGCGAAAACGATTTGGTCAGCACTTTCTCGAGCCGGCGTGGGTCTCGAAGCTGCTGGCCGTGATCGGGCCAGACCCACATGAGCTATTCGTCGAGATTGGCCCGGGCAGTGGACAGCTCACGCTGCCCATTGCCGCCTGCGGAGCCCAGGTGGTGGCGGTCGAAGTCGACCGCGACCGGGCGACGAGCCTGAGTCGGATAGCGCCCCCGCACGTGCGGGTCATAACAGGCGACATCCTGGCTCAGGATCTTGCCGAGCTGGTTGCCGCGGCGGCTGGGTCTCACGCGTCTCGGCCAGTCCGTGTCGTTGCCAACCTGCCATACAACCTGTCGTCGCCCATCCTGTTCCAGATATTGACCGCCCAGCGGACACACCACTGCTTCCGCGATGCCACGCTGATGCTGCAACGTGAAGTCGCAGACCGGATCGTGGCTGCCCCGGGCTCGCGGACATATGGTCCACTGGCGATTTTGACCCGTGTGGCTGCCGATGCAGAGCGGGTGTTCACGGTGCCCCCAGGAGCCTTCCGGCCCCCGCCACGTGTGCGGTCCGCCGTCGTGACGCTCAGGTTTCGCTCACCGCCGGTCACGATCGCCGACCACGCCCTCTTCGAGCAGCTGGTTCGTCGTCTGTTCACTCTAAGACGCAAGATGCTGCTCAATGCGTTTGGGCCGTTCGCCAGCACGGTCTCGACGGTCTCACCGCGGGAACTACTCGAAAGGGCCGGCCTGGCATCCGAACGTCGTCCGGAAACGCTGGATCTCGTGGATCTGGCCGCTCTCGCCGAGACGTTACGAGTGAGCCTTGGTGACCCCGGGTCGAGCCGACCTGTGCTACAGTAGCCTCCGGTCGGTCGTGCTGGCTCGGCGTCGGATGCGCCGGGTCGCCATGAGTGGCCGCGTTCGGTTGCCCCACCTTGGACGCACCCAGGCGTCTGACACCGAGGGAACGGTGACGCCGGTCGCTGCCGGCGATGCCGCCGTGTTCCGCCCTCCCCGGGCGGATGGACACGCCGCGGCGGATTCCTAGTTGAGCCCGGTGTATCTGTAGGCACGTACGGCGACCGCCATGACCTCGACACCTGCCACACTTGCGGCAACCGGACCGAGGCTCGACGTCATCCCGCTCGGCGGGTTGGGCGAGTTCGGCATGAACATGCTCCTGGTGGCCTTGGATGACACGGCCATCCTCATCGACACAGGCGCCATGTTCCCTGGTCCGGAGCTGCTGGGAGTCGACCTGGTCATTCCCGATCTCGGCTATCTGCAGGAACGGGTCGGGCATCTTGCGGCCGTGGTGCTGACCCATGGGCACGAGGACCACATCGGTGCGCTCCCGTATGTTTGGCCGCTCCTCGACGGGCCCGTCTACGGAACGCCGCTCACGCTGGCACTCGTGACCCCAAAGCTGGACGAGCACGGCTTGGATGCCGCGGATCGGTTGTGCGAGGTGGCGCCGGGCGACACCGTCACTGTGGGCGACGTGACCGTCGAGTTCATCCGGGTCACACACAGCATGCCGGACTGCGTGGCGGTGGCGGTCCACACCCCGGCGGGCACCCTCGTGCACACTGGAGATTACAAGTTCGATCAGACCCCACTCGATGGCCAGCCTCTCGACATACACCGATTCGCCGAACTGGGGCGCACGGGCGTTCTTGCGCTGTTCGGCGACAGCACGAACATCGAGCGCCCCGGGTTCACCGGGTCTGAGTTGGACGTGGTGGATGGCCTCGAGGAGGTCTTCAGCAGCGCGACCGGGAAGATCGTGATTGCCGCCTTTGCCTCCAGCCTGCATCGGATCCAGATCATCGCCAACCTCGCGGCCCAGTTTGGCCGCAAGGTGGCGTTCGCTGGGCGAGGGGTCATTCAGAACACCCAGATCGCCGCCCGGCTTGGTCACCTCCGGTTACCGGCCGGGCTGCAGATCCGCGACAGCGAGGTCAAGGACTACCCCGCCCGGGACGTGGTGTGCATGGCGACCGGCTCGCAGGGCGAACCGCTGGCAGCGCTGTCGCGCATCGCCATCGACGACCATCGCCACGTCAAGCTCGAGCGCGACGACGTGGTGGTGTTCTCGGCGCGAGCGATTCCGGGGAACCGACGAGCCATCGGCCGGGTGATGAACCACATCGCGCGTCGCGGCGCCGAGATCATTCACGAAGACCGCAAGCGGGTGCACGTTTCGGGACATGGCAGCGCCGAGGAGCTCAAACTGATGCTCTCCCTGGTCAGGCCACGTTTCTTCGTGCCGATACATGGGGAGTACCGCTATCTAGCCGAACATGCCCGGGTTGCGGCCAGGGTGACGGGCGGCCGGACGACGGTGCTGCTCGCCGAGGACGGCGATGTGATCCGACTGGCGCCGGGCCAAGGCCGAATCGACGGCCGGGTGGCCACCGGTCGCGCGCTCATCGACGGCACGCGGTCAGGCGAGGTCGGCGACGAGGTGTTGCGTCATCGGAGGCACCTGGCGGGGGACGGCGTGGTGGTGCCGGTCATCGCCATCAATCGTCAGGAGGGCCATGTGGAAGGAACCCCGGATGTGATTACGCGCGGGGTCGTCGTGGACGAACAGACCGATACGCTGCTCGAGACGCTGCCTGAACTCCTGGTAGCGGTCATCGACGGGACTGGTCCCGACGAGCGGTCCGATCAGGGGCTCCTCACCGAGCGCGTGCGTATCGAGTTGCAGCGATTGTTTCGCAAGCAGGTGGGCCGGCGCCCCCTCGTATTGCCGGTCATCATGGAGATCTGACACGTGTCCGGATCCACCTTGTCCCGACGACTGAGTGAGTTTCTCGGCGTGGTGCTGTTCGCCACCGCCTTGTTTTGGATGATCGCGCTCGCGACCTACGACCCGGCCGACCCGGTGTGGTTCTTCAACACGGGCGGGCAGGAACCGCCCGCCAACTTCGCGGGACGGGTAGGGGCGTTCCTCGCCGAGCTGTCCTATCAGGTCATCGGGTTCACGGCCTATCTCCTGCCGGTCGTTCTGGTGACGCTGGGGTGGCATTCCTTCTGGTGCCGACGGATCGACGCGCTGTATACGAAGGTGACCGGTTTGGTCCTGACGGTCGGGTGCACGGCCTCTTTTCTGAGCCTGGCCTTCGACGTCGGCGCCCCACCGGCCCGCACGTTTCGAACCGGTGGCTACATCGGCGGATGGCTCGGCGCACTGCTGTCGGAGTATCTCAATCGGACCGGCTCGATCATCGTGATCCTGACGCTGCTCTTTCTGGCCCTCATTCTCACCACGCAGCTGTCGTTCGGACGGCTGTTCAGCGCCACCGGGGCGGTAGTCGCACAATCCTACGCGCGCTTGACCCGATCCCTTCGCGACTGGTGGACCGATCGACGGCGCGAGCGCGAACGGCGGGGTGTGCTCAAAAAGCACCTCGACAGGACGGGGGCCTCGTCGGCCCGCACCGAGGTGCTGGCCAAGGCCGCTCCCACATCCCAGGAACGGAAGCGAGCTCGGGCCCGCCGGCCCGCTGCGGCGACCCCGACGCCGGCGATCAAGGCCACGCAGCCGGAGTCCCTGCCGTTGCCGCTTGCCGAGCCGGCGACGAAGACACCCGCCGAGCGCCGGCAAGGCGCCTTCACGTTGCCACCCCTGTCGCTGCTTGACCCGCCACGCGAGCGGTACAAGTTCGACGAACGGGAGCTGATGGATAACGCGCGGCTTCTCGAGGACAAGTGCCGGGAGTTTTCCGTCGAAGGGGCCGTCGTGCAGATTCATCCCGGACCGGTCGTGACCACCTTCGAGTTCAAGCCGGATGCCGGCGTGAAGTATGGAAAAGTGACCGGGTTGGCTGACGATCTGTGCCTCGCCATGCAGGCCGAAGCGGTCCTGATCGAGCGACTGCCCGGCAAGTCCACGGTCGGCATCCAGATTCCCAACCGTGTCCGAGAGCAGATTTCGCTGCGCCAGATGCTCGAGTCCACCCCGTATCGCCAGTCGAGCTCCAAGCTGACCCTGGCCCTAGGCCGGACAATCCATGGAGAGCCTGTCACCGACGACCTGGCCACGATGCCGCACCTGCTCATCGCCGGTTCGACCGGCACCGGCAAGAGCGTGGCGATGAATGCGATGCTGACCAGCATCCTCTACCGGGCGACCCCCGCCGAGGCGCGTCTCATCCTGATAGACCCGAAACGGCTCGAGCTCGGCATGTATGAGGACATTCCGCATTTGCTGACGCCGGTCGTGGTTGAACCGAAATTGGCGGCCAACGCCTTGCGGTGGGCCGTTCGCGAAATGGAGGAGCGGTATAAGCGGTTGGCGGCCGAAGGCGTGCGCAATCTCGACCAGTACAACCGGAACATCCGCCGCCAGCTGCAGGAGGCTCCGAAGAAACGGAAGGCGCGTGACGCTGCCGGCGAGTCGGTCGACGACACGCTCACAACGCTGCCGTCGATCATCCTCGCCATCGACGAGCTGGCCGATCTCATGATGATTGCCGGCAATGAGGTCGAGGAATCGATAGCCCGTCTCGCCCAGATGGCCCGCGCGGTCGGCATTCACCTGATTCTCGCCACGCAACGCCCGTCGGTTGACGTGATTACCGGCCTTATCAAAGCCAACCTCCCGTCACGGATTGCGTTCCGGGTGTCCTCGAAGGTCGATTCGCGAACCATTCTCGATGCCAACGGCGCCGAGCAACTCCTGGGCCGTGGTGACATGCTCTACCTGCCCCCGGCCTCGTCGCGTCTCGTCCGGATCCATGGGCCATACATCTCCGAGCAGGAAACGGCGCGGCTCTGCGGCTTCCTCCGGAAACAAGGCAGCCCCGCCTACGACCAGGCCATTACGGCCGAGGAGAAGCAGGCGGACGCGGTCGCGTTCGAGAAGGACGACCTGTACGACGAGGCATCCCGGCTGGTGGTAGCCGCCGGTCAGGCCTCCATTTCGTATCTGCAACGCAGATTGCGCATCGGGTTCAGTCGAGCCGCCAGGTTGGTAGACATGATGGAGGCCGATGGCCTCGTGTCTGCTGGCACCGGCGGAAAGGCGCGCGAAGTGCTGGTCACACCCGACTATTTCGAACAGGTCGACCTGCAGCTGCGCTGACGCGCCGGGGCTGCCATCCCGTCCTCCGCTCCCGCGTCCAGCCGGAGTGATCACAATTTCACACTATGCCCTACAGCTTTACATCACGGCGGTCGATACATGCGGGTGAACTGGTTCCACTCACTGGAAAACCGGCCTATGACACGCCAACATACAACGACGCTCCGACCAAGGTGGTTCGCGGTCTTGCTGGCAACGCCGCTCCTGATCGCGCTGGCCGGCGATGCCCCGCTGCACGCGGCCACCGCGCACGACCTCTACAGCGCCGCGCTGAGCCAGGAGCGTGAGCTCCGGGCACCGACCGACGAGCCTGCGACGCTCGAGCAGTGGCGCGCGGTCATCGCCGACTATCAGGAGATCGTGCGCCGCTATCCCCGGAGTGGATACGGTGACAACGCACTCTGGCAAGCCGCCGGCCTGGCGGCGCAGGCCTTCGGCCATTATCGTCAGCGTCTCGATCAGGACACCGGCGTCATCTTGCTCGCCATGCTCGAACGGGAATACCCCTCGAGCTCGCTTGTGCCACGCATCGTCGACCGCCTCGAAGAACTGCGTCGCCTCGACCAACCGGTGCGGCTCCGCGCCATCCACCGGGAGCCGCTCGATGACTTGGTTCGCGTGACCATCGAGCTCGACGACGAGGTCCGCTACGAGACCGAGCGCATCGACGGACCGGCACGGTTGTTCTTCGATCTGAGCGGCACCTATGCAGAGCCTCCGTTGCGCCAGGCCACGCTTGCCTTCGATGACGGCGACATCGTCCCCGAGATCCGCGTTGGCACTCATCCGGCACGAACCACACGCGTGGTGCTCGACATCGAGGACGTAGAGCATTACAGCGTATACACGCTCTACAACCCGTATCGTCTCATTGTCGACACGGTGTCGACCGCATCGATGCAGGCTCGTCGTGCCACGTCGGGCCGACCCGAGCAACCGCTGGCAATTGCAGGACGCTCCGGCTCGACAGCGACCGATGACACAGGCTTCCCTGTCCCGCTCGAGATGACGACGCCCGTGGCGCTGGTATCGCCCCCGCCAGCCGACATGCTGCCGCGCGTCCCGCCAGACTCGACGACCGCGGCGGGGCTGCCCATACCGGATGGTTGGACCACACGGCGACTCGACCCGATGCCGCAGCTGCCGTTGTCGGATGCGACCGCTGCGCTCGATGACACGCCAGCCGAGGACGGGCCGCACGACAACCCGAGCCTGCGCGAGCTGCTCTCCCCGGCGCTCGGTCCACCGCTGCGGCGTGCCGCCGCCGTCGAGCCTCTGGCGGGAGACGTGCGTGACCCGATCGATCGGTCGGACTCCCCGACATGGCTGCCCGTGCCCGTCGCCGCCACACTGAACGGCAACATCGTCCCCGTCTCGATGGTCGACCTGACACCGCTCCCCGCCGTCGACTGGACGGTCCTGAACGCTAGCCTGTTCCCCAGTCCGATGGCCCAGCCGATGCCGGACAGCACGGCTGCGCTGACGGTCGCTCGCAGCGGCCTGGAGTCGTTCGGCGACGCGGAGGTGCCTGTGGTCGCCGAGCCTCCGTATGCCAACTCCACCGGGGATTTTTCGCTTGGCCGTCAGCTCGGGCTCGGTCTGTCACGAATCGTCATCGACCCGGGCCACGGCGGCTACGACCCTGGCGCGCAGACCGGCGCATTGGCCGAAGCGGCGCTTGTCCTTGACGTTGCCCAGCGTCTCGAAACACGTCTCAATCAGGAGACCGGCATCGAGGTCATCCTGACCCGTCGGGGCGACGACTATGTCCCACTCCGTGCCCGCACTGAGCTTGCCAACCGGGTGGGAGCCGACCTCTTTCTCTCGATCCACGCCAACGCTGCGGCGGATCGGACTACCGGTGGCGTCGAAACCTATTATCTCGACCTCGCCACCGAACCCACCGGGCGCACGGTCGCAGCACGCGAGAACGCCGCGGCCCTCGAGGGCATGCACGACCTGCCCCGATTGGTGCAGTCCATCACCATGCGCAACAAGCTGGATGAATCCCGCGACTTTGCGGAAATGATTCAACGGAATCTGCTGCTCGGAGTGCGCCAGTTGCATCCCGGCGCGCAGGATTTAGGGGTCAAGCAGGCCCCCTTCGTCGTGCTAATCGGCGCAAACATGCCTAGCGTGCTAGCGGAGGTCGCGTTCCTGACCAACGACGAGGACGCCGCCTTTCTCGCAACCGACTCCTACCGTGACCGGATCGCGGACTCGCTCCTGCAATCGATTCTGGAGTACCAGCAGACGCTCAAGCCTTCCACCAGCTTCGCGGCCAACGACAACGAGTAGCGCGATGGGCGGACCGGCGGGTCCAACGTGGTTCGGAAGGCGACCATCCACGCCCTTCCACCGTCGCTAGCGGGATGGGAGATGTAGGCCCATGCTGTTCGTGTCGTTGGGGTCCAGCGGGTCCGATCGCCGTACCCGCCGCAGGGCGATCAGAACCCCGGCAAAGAGCACCGCGAGCACCACAGCCGCGATCGCCATGAGCCCGGCGAAGCTGAGCGCCCCCACCAGCACGTCACCAACGCCAATTTGCTCGGTTGCCGGCTCGGCCAGCTCGAGGATCAGCGGTGTCGCGGGCTGTCGCAGCATGGGAGAATTTTACTACACCACCCCGCTGGCAAACGGTCTGTCTGGCGAGGGCCGCCTACCATTTCGCTTCGAACGGGAGCGCCGCCAGCAGACGCACGCCCACGCCCGTGGCTCCTTTCGTGTGATGGGCTTGAGCTTCCTCGTGCCACGCCGTCCCGGCGATGTCGAGGTGCGCCCACGGGAGGCCGCCACTGAACGCCTTCAGAAACATCCCGGCCGTAATCGCACCGCCCATACGACCACCCGTGTTCGCCAGGTCGGCCGTCTCGCTCTTGAGCTGGTCGGCATACTCCTCGAACACCGGTAGTGGCCAGACACGTTCGCCTGCCCGATCGGCGACCTGGCGGACCGACTCGACCCAGTCGCCGGGGGTGCCGAGCAGACCGGACGCATGATGCCCGAGCGCGACGACGCACGCACCGGTCAGCGTGGCGATATCGACCAGATGCGTCGCCCCCAGACGCTGCGCCAACGTCAACGCGTCGCCCAGGATCAACCGGCCCTCCGCGTCGGTATTCAGGACCTCGACGCGCTTTCCATTGGCAGCCGTCAACACATCTCCCGGACGAATGGCACGGCCCCCGGGCATGTTCTCCGCCGCAGGCACCACACCGATCACTCGGACCGGCGGTCCAAGCCTCCCGATCGCACGCATCGCACAGACGACGGCCGCCCCTCCGGCCATGTCGCGCTTCATGCGCTCCATGCCGTCGGCCGGCTTGATTGAAATTCCCCCACTGTCGAACGTCACGCCTTTGCCCACCAACCCCAGCACCGGACCTCGGCCGACGTCGTCCGGCTCGTAGCGCATGACGATGACCCGGGCGGGTTCGACACTCCCTTGGGCCACCCCCTGCAGCATCCCCATGCCGTGCGAGGCAATGGCCTCCTCATCGAGCACCTCCACACTCGTACGCGGTCCGGTAGCCAGCTCGAGCGCCCGGTCGGCAAAGACGCGAGGTGTCAAGAGATTGGCGGGCTCATTGGAGAGCTCTCGGGCAAGGTTCGAACAGGCAGCCAGCACCGCCCCGCGCTTGACCGGCCCTAGC
>JASLOY010000093.1 GCA_030745255.1 Vicinamibacterales bacterium | reverse complement strand
CAAAGACGAGAAGGACGGACAGGACGAGCAGGGCGCGACCGGTGTCGCACCAATCGAGCGCAGCCGACTCGCAGCGCGTGTCTCGGCCTGATTCTTGTCCTGCTCGGTTCGATCAACGTCGCCTACGCACAGGATGCGGCAATCGAGGGGCGGGTCGTCGACCAGCAGGATAGAACCCTGGTCGGCGTCACCGTCGCACTGAGTGCACCGTCGCTGCCCGCACCGGTCGTCGTCGTCACCACCCAGACCGGCGCCTATCGGTTCGCCTCGCTCGAACCTGGGCGCTACACCGTCGCGTTCACGCTGTCCGGGTTCCAGTCAGAGCAACGCGACGTCACACTCGGGGCCGGAGAACGCCGCACGCTCGGTGTCGAGCTGGGGCTGGCACCGTTCTCACAACAGGTCGATGTCGTCGCCGTCTCGCCGTTGCTCGGTGCCCCGATCAACCGAGACATAGTCGCCGCCAGCGTGTCCGTGCTGGCCGCAGACGAGCTTGGCACCCGCGGCGCGGCGTCGCTGAGCAGTGGGCTCAACGAGCGGCTCGGGGCTGTCAGCCTCGAAGACACGACGACCAACCTGTTTCAGCCGACTCTTCGGTTTCGTGGCTTCACCGCGTCGCCGTTGCTGGGTCTGCCACAGGGCATCGCGGTCTATCAGAACGGGGCTCGCATCAACGAGCCGTTCGGCGACACCGTGCAGTTCGACCTGGTTCCGCAGTTCGCGCTCGACCGTCTTCAACTCAGTGCCGGCGCCGAACCGACCTTCGGGTTGAATGCCCTGGGCGGGGCACTAGCGTTGCGTCTCAAGAACGGGTTCGACAACCAGGGGTTTCGGGGCGAGCTCTCGGCGGGCTCGTTCGAGCGGTTCACCGGCACCGCCGAGCTAGGGGCCAGCCGGGGGCCCTGGGCGATCTATCTCGGTGCGACCCGGTTCGACGAGTCGGGCTGGCGCACGGCGTCTGATTCGGCTGTGACGCAGGCCGTCGCCGACCTCGGCTATCGCGACGACCGGGCCGACGTCGGCCTCAGCGTCACTTTCGCCGACACACGTCTGAACGGCAACGGCCCGCTACCGGTCGAGCTGTTGGCTGCCGACCGGTCGGCGGTGTTCACTTTCCCCGACACGACCGAGAACCGGCTCGCGCTCACACAAGGACGATTCAATCTGGTCGCCTCGCCAACCTGGTCGCTCCAGCTTACCGGCTACTATCGGGATCTGGACCGGCGCACGCTGAACGGCGACGAGGCGGAGTTTGGCGTCTGCGACGACGACCTGCTGCCCGCTGGCGCCCCGGTTTCGACCCTGTGTGCAAACATGGTCGACGACGATGACGATGACGATGTAGGGTTCACCGGCAACAACGCGTTCGACGACGCGAACGACGATGGCAGTGATGATGGCAATGATGATGACGCCAGTACGGAGCCGGTCGGCGACCCACTGGTAGACGTCGTGACAGGCCGCTTCATCACCGCCGACGACGTCGCTGGCGACGGAGCGTTCAATCGCACCACGACCGCCTCCCGCGGATACGGCGCGACCGGTCAGGTGACGGCGACGACGCCGCTTGGCAACCACGACAACGTGTTGGTGCTGGGGGCCGCCGCCGACCTGGCCGACGTCGACTTCAGCTTCAACAGCGAGGTCGGCAGCCTGACCGACGACCGCTCCGTCATTGGGTCGGGTCTGTTCGCGGGAGTCTTCGGACAGGCACCAGACGACATCTTCAATACCGGAATTACAACTGAGAACCGCGCGTTTGGCCTGTATTTCAGCGACACCCTGTCGCTGACCGAACGCGCCCATCTCACAGTGTCCGGTCGCTACAACGACGCGCGCATCGAGATCCACGACCAGCTCGGGACCTCGCTCAACGGCAGCCACAGTTTCTCGCGGTTCAATCCGGCCGTTGGACTGGTGGTGCAGGCATACGAGGCGCTGTCGGTGTTCGGCCGCTATGCCGAGTCGAACCGGGCGCCGACGGCGGCCGAGCTCAGCTGCGCCGATCCGGATGAGCCCTGCCGGATCCCCAACGCCTTCATCTCCGACCCGCCGCTCGAACAGGCGGTGGCCCGGTCGGTGGAAGGCGGGGCACGCGGGCGGGTGTCGACGGCGGGTGGGCCGATCGTCTCGTGGTCGGCTACGGTTTACCGAACCGGCATCGCCGACGACATCCTGTTCGTCGCCTCCCCCGAGCTGCGCGGCACCGGGTTCTTTCAGAATGGCGGCGACACCCGGCGCATCGGGCTGGACGTCGAGCTGAGCGGCAACGTCGACCGGGTGGGCTGGTTCGCCAGCTACGGGCTGGTCGAAGCCACCTTCGAGTCCCCCCTCGAGCTACCCAGCAATCGAGAGATCAACGACGCCGCCACCGACGACGGCATCATTGCGGTCGCGCCCGGCGACCGGTTGCCGGGCATCCCCCGGCACAGCCTGAAGGCGGGCGTCGGCATTCCGCTCAGCCGTGCCTGGGATGTCGCGGTGGAGACGGTCGTGACGTCGAGCCGGGTGTTCGTCGGTGACGAAGGCAACGACCAGGCCGAGCTCGCCGGCTACGGGCTCGTCAACCTGCGGACGTCGTATCAGATGAGCGACCAGGTCGAGCTGTTCCTGCGCGTAGACAACCTGCTCGACACCGAGTATGAGACATTTGGAGCGCTCGCCGAAATCGAGATCGAGCTCGACGAAGCGCCCGGCGCGAGCGACCCGCGGTTCGTCGGACCAGGCGCGCCCCGAAGCGCGTTTGCCGGCGTGCGTGTGGGCTTCTGATCGGCAGCCGCCGTCACCGCTCCCGCGCGACCAGCAGCGAACAGGAGACCTCGTCGAGAAGCCGGAGGACATTACGGTCCTCGGCAGAGACCACGAGCACACCGGGACGCAGCATCTTGACCGTGGCGACGACCTGATCGGGAGTCGCGCCAACGAGCAGCCGGGACATCGTTGGCCTGACATGGTGGGTCGCCAGAGCGGCGAGCACGACCTGCTCGACCTCGGTCGCACGCTTGACCGTCGGCGCGGTCACGACCACCGCCACGCCGTCACGAGCAGCCCGCTTCAACCGGGCTACGGCGTCAACGGTGGCCTCGGGCGCCGCGTCGCTCCCACACACCAACACCACCTGGCCTGTCGAACCGGCGGGGTGCTGCAACCAGACCGACTGCCGCCCTGCCGCGAGGAGGCCTCGGGCAGTGGAGCCCGGCCGGTCCCGACCGATCCCAGTGCCGGAGCGTCCCAGGGCCACCAAACCAGCTCCCTCGGCGACGCGCAGCACCTCTGCCAGCACCGGCCCACGCACGACCTCGAACGACCAGGCAACACTCGCCCGTGCGGCAACCTGGCTCAGCTCCTGTCTCGCTCGGCGAGCCAGCGCCGCCAGCGAGTGCTCCAGGCGGTCCACATCGAGCTCGCGCCGCGACCCCGACAGCACGCCGAGCTCGGCGCTGTCGGGGAGCTCGGCCAGGCGCACGAGGTTGATGTCCTCGACCAGCACGCCATGCAGCTCGGCGCCGATCATCGCGGCAATCTCGGCTGCCGCCTCCAGAGCCTTCCGGCTCGCCGTCGACATGTCGATGGCCACCACGACCCGCCGTGCCCGCGACCGGTCGGAGGCCTCAGTCACTGTCGTCGCCCTCGGACTCCGCCTTGTGCGGTCGCCCGAACGCCCGTGCCTGCTCGGCGAACTCGACCAGCCGCCGCTCGACCCGCTGGTTCAGCGACCCCACTGGAAACTGCCCTTCGGCGTCACGTACGCCGGCGGCCACACCGGTCAACAGCTCGACACCCTCGTCGATGGTCTCCACCGGGTAGATATGAAACCGACCGTCAGCCGCCGCACGGACGACGTCGGCCCGCAACATCAGGTGCTTGACGTTCGATGCCGGTATCAGCACGCCCTGCTCGCCGGTCAGCCCTCTGTCGACGCAGACGTCGAAAAAACCCTCGATCTTCTCATTGACCCCGCCGATCGCCTGCACGTCGCCTCGCTGATTCACCGACCCGGTCACCGCCAACCCCTGCCGAATCGGCGCATCGGCCAGGGCGGACAGCAGCGCATAGAGCTCGGCAGACGAGGCGCTGTCGCCGTCGATACCGCCATAGCTCTGCTCGAACACCAGGCTGGCCCCAAGCGAAAGCGGCGTGGTCGGCGCGTAGCGTCCAGACAGAAACCCGGACAGGATCAGTACGCCCTTTGAATGCAACGGACCGCCGAGCTCGACTTCGCGCTCGATGTCGATGACCCGACCTCCGCCGAGCCGGACACGCGCCGTGATTCGACTCGGACGACCGAAGGCGAACCCGCCCAGCTGAATCACCGATAAGCCGTTCACCTGACCCGCCACCGCTCCCTCGGTCGCTATCAGCACCGTCTCACGGTGGACCGCCTCGTTCATCCGCTCCCGGAGCAGATCGTGGCGGCCCACTCGAGCATCGAGCGCCTCCTGCACATCGGAGGCCTCGGCCACCGCACTCCCCCGCTCGGCCGCCCAGTAATCGGTCTCGCGCAACAAATCCAACAGATCGCGGGCCTGCATCGAGAGCCGTTCGGCGTCGCCCGCCATCCGGGCGGCCTCCTCGATGACCCGAGCGACCGCACCGGCGGTCAAGGGACGCAGCTCATTTCGCTGCACCATGGTCGCCAGCAGCCGGGCGTAGAGCGCCTCGTGCTCCGAGCTCCGCTCCAGGTCCTCCGAAAAGTCGGCCACCACCTTGAAGAGATCTGGAAATTCCGGGTCATAGGCGTGCAGCAGGTAATACAGCGTCCGGTCGCCGACCAGCACGACCTTGACATCGAGCGGAATCGGCTCCGGCTCGAGCGACACCGTACTGACGAGGCTGAGCACCTGACCGAGCGACTCGACCCGAATCTCGCGGGCAGTGAGTGCCCGCTTGAGCCCTTCCCACGCGTAGGGCTGCAGCAGCACCTTGCGGGCATCGAGCACCAGATACCCCCCATTGGCCCGCATCAGTGCCCCCGCCTTGATGTGCGTGAAGTCGGTGACCAGTGTGCCCATCTGCGTCGTGTGCTCGATACGGCCAATGAGGTTCTGATACGACGGGTTGTCCTCGAAGAGCACCGGCGCCCCCTCGGCCCCGTCTGCGTCACCGAGGGCGTTCACCGCGTAGCGCCGTTCGGTTGCGGCCCTGGCCGACGCCTGCGGGTCGCCACCCAGCAGGAGCGCCGCCGGCGACTCCTTCTGAGGACGGAACTCTTCGGCGTGCTCGATCGCGTCCGTCTCGACCGCGTCGAGATACTCGATTGCGGCCGGCACGTCGGCATAGCCCCTACGTAGCTCCTCGAAGATGGCCCCTGCCGCCGCCTTCGTTACCAGTCGACGCAAGTCCGCGAGCTGGGCCGCCACTTCCCGCCTCCACTGCGGCACCTCCAGCATGATCCGCTCGAGCTCTTTCTGGATCCCGTCGATCGCCGATTTGACCGTGGCTCGCTCTTCCTCGCCGAGCTTGGCGAACTCATCTGGCTCGATCACCTCCCCATCCCGCGTCGGAGCGACAGCAACGCCCGCGGGGGTCCGGATGATGGTCAAGTTCGCCTGTTCCGCCTGCTGCTGCAACGCACCGAACGCCCGTTCCTGACGCCGGTCGAGCTCCTGTTCGATTTCTTGCCGGCGCGCCCGGAACTCGTCCGACTCGAAGGCGGCCACGACCGCGCCGCGCAAATCCTCGACCAACTGCTTCATGTCAGCCTGAAACTTGACTCCGCGACCGGTCGGCAGCTTCAGCGCCCGGGGCTTGTGGGCCTGCTCGAAGTTGTGGACATAACACCAGTCGGGCGGCCGAGGCTCCTCTTTTGCGCGCCGGTCCAGAAATCCCCTGACCACCCCCTGCATACCGGCCCGATGGGACCCCATCGCGAACAGGTTGTACCCGGGGCGCTCGATGCCGATGCCGAAACCGATGGCGGCGACCGCACGTGGTTGACCGACCACCTGGTCCAGCCGGTCGAGGTCTGCGGTGGTCTCGAAGCCAAGACCCCCGGGGTCGCAACGGGTGAACAGAGAAGCCGGTCCGAGTGGCTTGATGGACGTCATGATCGGGTGCCGTCTGCCGGGTAGACGCTGTCGCGCTCTGCGACCGGAACTGCGCTTACGCGCGCATCGCGCGGGTGTGCAACGCTTCGACCGTCCGCCAGGCCGCCTGAATCCCTCCTTCCAGCCACGCGGGTCGCGTGCTGGCGCCGGCACAGCCGATATAGAACCGACCGTCCGGCTTGCCCAGCTGCGCCAGCAGGCTGGCCGGCGGCGTACGACCGTAGGCACCGAGGCTGAAGGGCACCGTCTCCCACCACACGGCGTAGGCTCGCTCGAACTCCGCTCGCACCTGGGGATGCACCTTGCTCGACTGCGCGAGCACGTGCTCGACCCGCGCCGCAACCGGCTGGTCCGTCAGGTCGGCCAGGCCGCCGCTGCCGTAGAAGCCCAGCAGGACTCCCTTCTTCGAGAAGTAATCGTTCGACGGATAGGAGAACTCGCCGACCTGCAGGCTCCGCGACCAGAGGTGACCGCCGAAGATCCCGTCGTCCTGCTCCCAGAACCGCCTCGCCATCTGCAAGCCCATCTTCGCGGCCGTGCTGTGCCCGGTGGCCTTGACCGCCTCGGCCATCTCGGTCGACAGATCGACGTCGATGCGCTGCAACACCGCCATCGGGAGGCAAGAGACGCAGTAGTCTGCCGTCTCCTCATGCTCTTGCCCGGTTCGGACATTGCGATAGACGACACGCACGCCATCGGCGGTCTGGTGGATGGACCGTACTTCGGCACCGAGCGTGATCCGATCGCCCATGACGCGCTCGAACGCCAGCGGAATCTCCATCATGCCGCCGATCGGCTGGAACACCGGGGCCGGTCCACCTGTGCCGGCATACAGCGAGCGGACGCGCGAGCCGAAGCCCGTCTGAAGCAGCGCGCTCAGGTCGTGCCGATCTTGCGACCCGCGTGAGGTGGGCGGACGATAGACCTGGTTCTCGGTGTCGAGATATCCGGCCCGGACAAGGAACGACACCAGCCGCTCCCTGTCCTCGCCGCTCAGCGGCGCGTCGATCTGTCCCTGTTCCACCGCCTTGGCAAGCAACTCGGACGTCGAACCCCACAGGTCGGCCTTCACCTCTCGCAGTCGCACCTTCTGACCCGCAAGCGGCCCCCGGTCCGTGCTCTCTTCGTAGAAATAATTCGCGTCGGTCGCGTCGACGAAGAGCTCAAGCCCCACGCCCAGCTCGGCGCAATAGCCCAACACGCCGGTGTCGGCGTTGGGCAGCCGCCACGCGCCGGCGTTGAGATAGAGTCCCTCGTCAAACTCGCAGACCTGGGTTTCGCCACCGATCTCGGTGTGCGTCGCGCCGCGCCTGACCGTCCAGCACAGTCCCCCCACCCAGTCGCGCGCCTCGAGCACGCGGTAGTCGTAGCCGAGCTTGCCGAGCTCGTAGCCGACCGCCAGACCGGAGATGCCGGCACCCAGCACGATGACCCGCGTGCCTGGCGCGCGCCCCTGGAGCACCGGCCGCTGCGCCGCCGAGGCGCCCATCAAGCCCCAGGCATCCATGGCGCCCATCGCCAGCGACGATCCACCGAGCACGCCAAAGGCCTGCAAGACGTGACGTCTCGTGATGAAGGGGCTATCGGTGCCGATTGGTTCGTTGCTCATCCCCATCCTCCATGCCGTACTGCATGCTGCGCCGGGGTGGCGTGAACATTCGCCCCGTCATGTCGGAGTGTAACTGAAGTGCTTCGATTTCACGCAGGCCACCGAGGCACGCACGGTCTGAAGTGATCGGGTGCTGAGAGCTGGAGGCCGGCCCCGGGCGGGACGGTGTTCACTTCGACGACCACAGCGTGGTCTTTACGGCGAAGATGTTGTCACCGGTCGCGGTCAACGACTCGAACAGATCGCCAAACCCGACATTTTGCCCTTGCGCCACGAAGCTCTCGCGGTTCTGCTGCCAGACGACGAAGAGCGTGCTCCCAGGGCGCCATTCCCAGCGCAGCACGACGTTGCTCCGGAACGACCGGATGTTGAAATCGCGGTTGCGCAGACTGAATGTCGCGTCACCGTCGGTTACGACGTAGCTGCCATCCAGCAGTCGCGAAATGGTCGTGCCGTCCTCGCCGTAGATGCGCAGATCGCGCGCACCCGGCAGCGCGGTTTCGCCAAACGCGTCATATTGTGCGCTCGCCGCGAACGGCTCGGCATAGACGTCGAGCGTCAGATCGGGCTTGAACGTGTAGCTGACCCGCAGCCGCATCGAGAGTGTGGTCCGGTCCGGGAGTCCGAACACATAGCGATTGCCGAACGTCTCCGGCCGCCCACCGGAGAGCGTCGTCAGATACTGCCGGTTGATCGGCCCGCTGAAGGTGGCCCGCGTGCCGTGCTCATTGCGATAGCTCGGCTCGACCGACAGCTGAAGTGACGGCGAGGGTCGGACCGACAGACTCGCTCCCACGCGCCAGGTGTTGTCGCCAAGCTCGTTCGACTGGTAGTTGGCGCTCCCGCTCCACCGTGTCTGCGAACCCGCCCGGTTGCGCAGCGACCAGTTGGCGCTCCAGCCCAGCGGCACACCCATGGCCGGACCGCCGCGCGTCAATTGCGCATCCTGGCCACGGAAATAACGGGTGGCGTTGAAGCTCGTCGACCAGAAATTCAAGAACGTCACACTGCTGTTGGCACCGACGTTGTACCGGTTGCCCAGGGACCGGTCGAAGTAGGAGTAATGGCTCAGATTTGGACCAAATGAGAAGGCTCGCAGAAACCGTCCAGGCACCGTCTCCCGGTAGGTCAACTGCGCCCTGGCGGTGTAGTCCCCCGCAAAATTCAGACGGCCGAAGTCGCTTGGCTCGAATTCGGGCGACTCGATCATGAAGCTTGCGTTCCACAGCCAGTGTCGCCCCGCCAGCTTGTTGAACCGACCGGTGACCTGCGCCCCGTCGAGTGCCCGGCGAGTCGCATCGAGTGGGCTCTCGGTTTGATCCACCCGTTGAAACAGATGCGAGTTCCGCTGCTGGAAACCGGCGATCGCCTCCGGGTCACCATCGATGTGGGTGATGCCCACGTTGAAGGACGCCTCGTAGGCTTGGTCGGCAAAACGGATCCGGGTGTCGGCCCCCGCGGTGACCGCGTTCCGGCTGAGCACGGCGGCGAGCGGATCGTCAGGTGACACCCCGCGGTGCAGGAGCGTCAGGTGCCCGCCGACGGTCGACCCCTGGTCACCGACCTCCTGAATCACCCGCGCCACCCCCCCCACCCCGAGCGAGGCGCGACCTGGGTGCGTCCGAGCGCGCCATCAGTCGACGTCCGTGCAGACTCCTCGTCGGTTACGGCCGCCAACAGCCCGATCGAGGTGCCCGACGACAACCGGCCGGTCAACTTGGCGGCGGCGAGGATGGTCGCCGTCTCTGGGCGGTCCACGTAGTCTCCCGAGGCGAACCCGCCTGGGCGGGCGCCGATCCGCCGCGAGTAGTAGTAGTTCCCGGTGCCGGCGGTCAATACGTTGTTCCCTTCGAGAAAGAACGGGCGGCGCTCGGAAAATATTGTCTCGAACACCGTGAGATTCACCTCGGCCGGGTCCGCCTCGATCTGCCCAAAGTCGGGATTGAACGCCACGTCGAGCGTCAGGTTCGATCCCAGCCCGTACTTGATGTCCGCCCCGACGCGCCCCCCCAAGGTTCTTGCCGTCATCGAATGGATTGCTCGGGTCGCGGTCGCCGGTGACCCGCGAGGAACCGGAGACATAGGGCAGCATCTCGAGACGACCGCGCGGCTCCACTCCTTCGATGCCACGCAACTCGCCGAAGCGAGACGCCCAGCCACTCTCGGTCCGGCCGACGAGCGCCCAGTAGGTCTCTTCATTGTGCGCTGGAATGTCCCGCTTGATATTCAGTCCGAAGATGCGCTCGGCCCGGTCGTTGAACCGAAGCTGCGCGAACGGCAACCAGAGCTCCGCCGTCCATTCGCCGTCGGTCATGACCGTCCTGGCCTGCCACACCGGGTCGTACTCCGCATCGCTCCGGTTCTCGTTGTCGGTCGCGTGGTAGTGATCGAGCCGCACAC
>JASLOY010000092.1 GCA_030745255.1 Vicinamibacterales bacterium | reverse complement strand
GCCCAGGCCGTCGAGTGCCTCGCGTGACCCAACGAGCGTATGATCGACGGATAATCGCTGACAGCACGCACGGAGGACAGCCTGCATGACCTTGATGCTTCGCACCCATCGACCGGGCAGCCTCCTGTTGGCGCTCGCGATCCTCGCTGCCACGCCAGCGGCGTCGATCGGTCAGGATGACGGCGGTGTGGGGATGGTCCGGCCCGAGGGCGACGGCGAGCGGTACTGGCCGCGTTGGCGCGGACCATCCGGACAGGGGGTGGTCGAGGAGACCGGCTTCCCCGACACCTGGTCGGACACGTCTAACGTCCTGTGGAAGACGTCGGTGCCGGGCAGCGGCCACTCGTCGCCGATCGTCTGGAACGACCGGATCTTCCTGACCACGTCACGAAACGGCGGCCGGCGCGTGTCAATTCTGAGCTTCCGCCGGTCCGACGGCGCACTGTTGTGGGAAACGGACGCACCCGAAGGCCGGGCAGAATACGTCCACGGCAAGAACAGCCCGGCGGCGGCCACGGCCACGACCGACGGCGAGCGGGTCTACGCCTCGTTTGGGAGCCGGGGGATGCTGGCGGTGGACTTCGACGGCAACATCGTCTGGCACCGCGACCTCGGCCGCATCGACAACTATCACGGCCCGGCCGGGTCGCCGCTGCTCTATCGCGACACGGTCATCATCTATCAGGACCAGAACGGCGGCGCGTTCGTCATCGCGCTCGATACGCGCACCGGCGAGACACGCTGGCGCACGGATCGGTCGGCCAGTGTCGGCTGGGGCACGCCGATCGCCGTCACCGTCGGCGACCACGACGAGCTGATCGTCAGCAGCCAGCGTCAAGTACAGTCCTACGACCCGGTGAGCGGCGAAGAACTGTGGAGCTGCGGGGGCAATCTGTTCGAGGTGATTCCGACGCCGGTGGTCGGTCACGGCCTGATCTTCTGTGCCTCGGGCCGCGCCGGCCCGACACTCGCGATCAGACCCGGCGGCCGGGGTGATGTCTCCGACACCCACGTGGCGTGGAAGACGACCCGCGGCTCGCCGTTCGTACCGTCACCGGTGGTGTATGGCGACTATCTGTATCAGCTCAACGATATGTCCAGCATCGTCACCTGTCTCAATGCCAAGACCGGTGAAACCGTCTGGCAAGAGCGGCTGGGCCGCCCGCGTCGTGAAGGGATTTCCGCTTCGCCGGTGGTCGTCGACGACAAGCTGTTCGTCACCAACGACGATGGAGAGACCTTCGTGCTTAAGACCGGCCCTGAATTCGAGCTGCTGCACATCAACGACATCGGCGCCCGCACGCTGGCCTCACCGGCTCTGGTAGACGGTATCTGGTATATCCGGACCTCTCAGGAGCTGTTCGCTATCGGGAACTGACGACCGGACCAGTCACGTCGACACTGAACGGTGTCGCGCCAGTTGACACGAGACCGAGACACTTGTGGGAAGGTTGGCGGGGTGGGATTCCGCTTCTTCGATCACACCGCCGACGTCGGTCTGGAGGTGAACGCGTCCACCGTCTCCGCGCTGTTCGAAGAGGCGGCTGTCGCGTTGAGCGCGGTGCTCTCCGGCTCGGCCCCGGTCGAACCGCGCGAGCGTGTGTCCGTCTCGCTGACCGCGTGCTCGGTCGAGCAGCTGCTCGTAGACTGGCTCGTCGAGCTCCTCGGCCGGTTCGATATCGAGCTGTGGCTTGCCGGCAGCGGACGGCTCGTGGTCGAGCAGCGGGGCGACAGGTGGCACCTGAACGGCGCCGTCGCGGGTGCGCCGCTCGATCCCCATCGACAGTCCACCGCCTTACCGGTGAAGGGGATCACGTATCATCGACTCAGCGTCCGTCAGACGGCAGATGGCTGGCGGGCCACCATCGTGTTGGATGTGTAAACGCGACCCACCCAAGTCAGGAGAGCGTCGCCACGCTGTCTGGCTCCCTACACGCCCATGACCAAGAAAGCTCTTCGTCTTGAACGGATTGATCGGCTTCGCTGGCGGCTGCCGCGGCATGGCGGGATGCGGGTCGACGGTATCGTGTACGGCGACGCCGCAATGGCCAAAGACCTGCGCGACGACCCGAGTCTCGAGCAGCTTCGCAATGTCGCGCATCTGCCCGGCATCGTGGGCGCGTCACTGGCCATGCCCGACGTACATTGGGGATACGGCTTTCCGATCGGCGGTGTGGCGGCCACCCGCCTCGCCGATGGGGTTGTCTCGCCCGGTGGGGTTGGCTACGACATCAATTGAGGCGTCCGCCTCCTGCGCTCAGGTCTGAGCCGAACGGACGTCGCCCAGCACCTTCCGCACATCGTCGAACGAATGTATCGGAACGTCCCCACCGGGGTGGGGGCGCGTCGACGCGACCTGCGCCTGTCCCCGCGCGACATGCGGGCTGTCCTCGAGCGCGGCGCCGCCTGGGCGGTGTCGCGTGGCTATGGCTCCGAAACCGAGCTCGAGCGGGTGGAGGAAGGAGGCTGTCTCGAGGGCGCCGACCCCGACCTGCTCTCGACGCGAGCACTCGAGCGAGGTCGCCCGCAGCTGGGCACGCTCGGGTCCGGTAACCACTTTGCGGAGCTGCAATATGTCGCCGAAATCTACGACGAGCCGGCGGCGACCGCCTTCGGACTCCGGCTGGACCAGGTTACGTGCATGATTCACAGCGGCTCCCGTGGGCTGGGACACCAGGTGTGCCAGGACCATCTCCGCGTGATGCTCGACGCGAGCCGCACCTACGGGATCGCGCTCCCGGACCGCCAGCTCTGCTGCGCGCCGCTCGATTCGCCTGAGGGGCGCCGGTATCTGGCCGCCATGTCGGCGGCCGCGAACTTCGCATTCGCGAACCGTCAGGTGATGACCCACTGGGTGCGCGAGAGCGTCTGCGAGGCGCTGCAGATCGCACCGGAGGCCGCGCGCGTGGAGACGCTCTACGACGTCTGCCACAACATCGCGAAGCTGGAGACCTTCGAGATCGACGGCCGTCCAGAGCGGCTCTGCGTTCACCGGAAAGGCGCGACCCGCGCGTACCCACCCGGACATCCTGGTACGCCGGCGCCGTATCGCCATGTCGGTCAGCCGGTGCTCGTGCCCGGCGACATGGGCCGGTACTCGTACGTGCTGGTGGGCACCGCGCGCGCGATGCGCGAAACGTTCGGGTCCACCTGCCACGGCGCCGGGCGGCGCATGAGTCGGCGGCAGGCGAAGCGAGCCGGCGACGCGCGCGTGCTGCTCGGAGAGCTACGCGACCGCGGCATCCATGTGCGCGCCGCCGGGTTGGCCACCGTGGCCGAAGAGCGCCCCGAGGCCTACAAGGATGTTGCCGACGTGGTGCGCGTCGTGCACGAGGCCGGCGTGAGCACGCGGGTCGCGCAGCTACGTCCGTTGGCGGTGATCAAAGGGTGACGCTCGACCAGGGCGACTCGCTCGAAAGGGTTCCGTCCTCCTGACTTCTGAAGAGTCGCTCTCCCCTTTAGAACGTCGCGATCGGGTTCAGGGGCGACCCGGTCCCGCCGGTAACCGCAAGCGGTGCGGCGGTCAGCATGAACTCCCAGCGGTTCTGGCGGGCGGCCTCCTCGGCCACCGCCTCGAGGTCGAGATTGTCGAAGATCCGCACGCCCATCGCGACGAGCACCAGCTGGTGGATCGGCTGAGAGACGCCGTCCACGCCAGATGGGAGCGCGTCGTTGGTATAGTCGCTACCGATCATCGCCACGTCCCGCTCTTTGAGCCACGGACCCACCGACGCGTGCAGTCCGGCCGCCTCCCGACCGGTTGCCCAGGGCCCCACCTCGGCGCGGCGGGCCCATCGACCGGCGCGCACGAGCAGAATGTCGCCCGGCTCGACCCGGACGCCGGCCTGTCGCTCCCACACCTCCAGGTCCTCGACATAGATCGGGGTGCCCGGCTCGAGGTAATCGACGCCTTTGAGCCGCGCGATGTCCATCAGCACGCCTTTGGTCATGATGCCCTGCTTGGCATCGAGAATCGCGAGCTTCCCACAGCCTGCATCGGACACGTCGTTCGCCCGGGTGAACCCGTTGTACATCACCCCCTCGTGGGCCATGTGGCACAGCGAGTCCATGTGGCTGTGAGCGTAGCCGTGATAGGCGATCGAAAAGCGGTCGCCCACGAAAGCCCCCCCGCGACCAACCCCCGTCATCTCGTGCTCGAACGGCGAGGTGGCGTCCGCGGCGCGCTCGGTCAGGTAGTTGTGCGACATCGACACGGAGATGCCCTCGCGCACGAGCGCTGCCGCCTGCTTTCGTTTGTCGGGCGTAATCAGGTTGAGCGCCCCGAGCTGGTCGTCGTCGCCCCACCGGCCCCAGTTCGACAGCTCGGTCATCCACCCCTCCACCATGGCTTGGGTGACGTCGTGACTGGTCTGGGCCAACACGCCGAGTCGCCCCTGACCGCAAACCATCACCGCGCCGAGCGCGAGGGCCGCGCTGAACATGCTGCAGGTGCGTAGACGAATCATGACTGGTCTCCCAGAAGGCTACGAGCCCTCGGTTATGCGATGGAGCGTGGACGCCGTCCGGATGATGCCCGCCAGGACACCAGCTGTCCAGGGAAATCAGCCGGAACGACCGAGTAGAATGGCCGCGCTCGACCGAACACGCTGGGAGGTCAGACGGTATGAGAGCGCTTGCTGAAATTCAGGTCATCCCGATCGGAGTCGGCGTCTCGGTGCGCCGCGAGGTCATCCGCGCACACGACATCATCAGAAAGACGGGACTGACGACCGAGCTCCACGCCTACGGCACAAATGTCGAAGGCGATCTCGACACCATTCTCCACGCGGTCAAGGCGGTGCACGAGACGCTGCACGCCGGAGGGACGACGCGGTTGACCACCGCACTCAAAATCGGCACCCGTACCGACAAGGAATCGCGACTGCAAGACAAGCTGTTCGACCCGCTATCGTCCTGACACGGCAGGCTGTATTGCAGAAGAACCACCAGAGGCGGTTTTCGGAGCGCGGCGCCCGGCTGGCCAGGCGCGACGAGGGAGCAGCCAGGCGGGCTGTGACCGAGGAAGCAACGCCGCCAGACGGGATGCCCCGCCCTAAAACCTAGCGATTGTTGAGCGACCAGTCGTAGTCGAGAAAGCGCATACGGACCTTCCGGTCGACGATGGCCTCGGCATCGGCCGGCGTGGCGCCCATGCGAGACGCCACGAAATCGTGCAGGGACTGGCCGTTCTTGGTGAAATCGTCACGATACCAGTCCATGACCGAAGACAGCTCGAGGCGAGGCTCAGTGGCGCTATAGCGGTTTCGCCTGGTGTCGCGAAGGAACCGGCGTGTGTTGTCCTCGAGCTGCTCGTCCAGGCGAGCCGCGACATACGCCTCGGCACGCAGCGGCGGACACCCCGTGGCCGCGCAGTTCACGGCAAAGTAAATTCTGGGTTCGTCGAAGTCTTTCCGAATCATCCCGTGCTCGATGTCGTCGAGATGCCGCTCGTCACCCAGGAGCTGAAAGAAGCGCTTCTTCCAGGGCGAGGAAAACCACCCGCCGATGTCTTTGATCGACTTGACCGGAAAGTGATCCATGACCAGCCTCACGGTGAAACCGTTGTAGGCATTGATCAGGAAGGCCAGCCGCTGGTCCTCGGTCCACCCGTCAAATTCTGCCCGGGACACGCGCGACAAGCTCTCGAGATAGCCGTTGAGCTTGACCTCCTCGTCGAGGAGAGCCCGATAGTCGACCTGACTGATTCCGCCGTCGTTCGTCACATACTGCTGCAGGAGCTCGGTCCAGACGCCGTGTTCATGATCAAACGTGGCGGTCTGCACCCGGTCAGCCGACATGAGCAATAGGAGGACGAGCGCGAAGAGGCGTGTCATCGTCTGTCTCCTTTGACGCGCTCCGCCCAGGCGGGTTTCGTGCCGCGTGGACGCAGAGCGATTTGTGTTGGGCAGATCACTGAGCGGTCGCGGCCGAGGGATGCGGGGCTTTCACCACGGGCTGCTAGCGAAGCTGCGCCTCAAACCGACGAGTGAATCACGCTGCCTCGCTAGCAGATACTTTATTCACAGCCCCGCTACGCGGGGGCTAGACATCTCCGGCGCCGACGAAAAAGTTGATCCAAACGTGACGATGTTGCCCTTAGGAGATGTCTAGTCGGCGTCATCGATGCGGTAGAGACCATCCTGGCTGCGCAGGATGATCTCACCATCGATGATCGCCGGTGTCGCGATGAAGACCGCCTCTTCCAGGGTGTTGGTGGCCAGCAGCTCGAACTCGGGGCCCATCTTCACGACAAACACCTGGCCCTCTTCGCTCGACAGATAGAGCTTGCCGTTCGCGCCCACGGGCGAGGCTTTGAAATTGCTCGGCCCGGGCAGGCGCTGCCGATAGTGCACGGCTCCTGTCGCCGCGTCGAAATTGGTGAGGATGCCGCTATCGGTGAGAACGTAGAGCTGGCCGTCTGAAAGTACCGGCGACGGCGTGTAGGAATTCGACTGCTTGCTGTTCCAGACGACGGCGTCGGTTCCTGTCAGGTTGCCCTGTCCGCCCAGCCGGATCGCCCTGAGATTCGGGGCGATGAAGCCACTCATCACGAACACGAGATCGCCGTGTCGCACCGGGGCCGGGATCTGGTTACGCCCAAGCCCGGCCGCTTCCCAAACCTGCTCGCCCGTCTCGTAGTCGTAGCTACGCACCTTCTCGGTGGCCGCGACGACGACCTGTGTCAGACCCTCATGCTCGACCACCAGTGGCGGAGACCACGAGGTGCTTTCGTCGCGAGCCACACGCCAGCGCTCTTCACCGGTCGCCGTGTCGAGGACGGCGAGGAAGGAATCGCCCTCATGGTCGAACTTCACGATCAGTCGATCGTCATGCAGGACGAGCGGCGTCCCTTCGCCGAACTGGAGAAACTTGCTCATCTGGCCCAGGTCCTTCTTCCAGATGAGATTGCCGTCGAGATCGTAGCTATAGAGACCACGCGAACCGAACGAGGCGTACACGCGCTCACCATCGGTCACCGGCGAGCTCGACGCAAAACTGCCGTATTGCGAGTGAAATCCTTCGTGTGGTGTCGCCTCGACCGCCACGCGCTCCCACAAGACCTCACCCGTGGATCGGTCGATGCTGAGCAGCACGAACCGGTGCTCTGATTGGGGACCCGAGTCCCCATGCGGCGACCGCATCCCGCCCCGGCCTCGACCTGACGGAAACCGTCCCGCACCACCCCCGCCTGCGGGGTGCACGCCACCCCCGGCGCTCGGTCCTCGGCCTCGTGGCGACCCGTTTCGGTCGCTCCGAGCCTGGGAGCCAACAGGCACGGCGGTGGTCACGAAGATTTGATTGCCCCAGACGACAGGGGCCGAGTGGCCTCGACCTGGAATCGCTGCGCGCCAGGTGACACCATCGCTGTCGCTCCAGGTGAGTGGCGCATCGCCCCTGGCCATGCCATTCTCGTCTGGCCCGCGCCATGACGGCCAGTCTTGGGCAATGGCCGAACTCGCCAGCGCCCCTGAGCCAAGGAGCATCGTCACAACTACCGCGGTTCGCATGTCCATGGTCCTCCCCCGCCTCGAACGAGAAGAGCCCGCGCACGACGGGCCGATCACACCTGTGTGACGCCTGCTCGGGTCGCAGCGTTTACCGCGCCCCGGTCGGCTGGTGTCGAGACATCCCGGCGGCAGGGCGACGCCGACGCGCCGGTAGAATGGACCGATGTCCGAGCTCTGCGACCTGACCGCACGCGAGCTTGTCAGGCTGATTCACGGCAAGGAGGTGTCGGCGCGCGAGGTGATGACCGCGCATCTGGCACGCATCGACCGCATCAACCCGGCCGTCAACGCGATCGTCACCCTCCTGCCGGAGGCTGCGCTCGAGGCGGCAGACGCCGCGGATGTGGCGGTGGCACGGGGTGACGATCTCGGTCCGCTCCACGGCCTGCCGATCGCCCACAAGGACCTCTTTGTCACCGCCGGCATCCGCACCACCTTTGGGTCGTTGGCCTTCAGCGACCATGTCCCGGACCAGACCGCGCTCATCGTCGAACGTGAACGGCAGGCGGGCGCCATCACGATCGGCAAGACCAACACACCGGAGCTCGGCGCCGGGTCCCAGACCTTCAACGAGGTCTTCGGGGTCACCCGCAACCCCTACGACCTGACGAGGACATGCGGCGGCAGCAGCGGCGGGGCCGCGGTGGCCCTCGCGACCGGCATGGTGCCAATCGCCGACGGAAGCGACCTGGGCGGCTCGCTTCGCAACCCGGCGAGCTTCTGCAATGTCGTGGGGCTGCGTGCCTCGCCAGGCCGGGTACCCCGGTGGCCGACCCCGGCACCCTGGTTCCCATTCAACGTGCATGGACCGATGGCACGCACCGTGGGCGACGTCGCGCTGCTCCTCGACGCGGTGGCCGGCCCCGACCCGGTGGCGCCTCTGTCGTTGGGGATTCCTGCCCCCCGCTTCGCCACCATGTTGGACCGCGACTTCGATCGCACTCGGGTCGCCTGGAGCCCGGATCTCGGCGGGCTCCCGGTAGAAACCGCCGTGACCTCGGTTCTCGACCGACAGCGCACAGCCTTCGAATCGATCGGGTGTCTCACCGACGACGCACAGCCGGATTTGAGCGACACCGACGACATCTTCACCACCTGGAGGGCCTGGTACTACGATCTGGCCTTCGCGCCGCTCCTGGCTTACCACCGACATCTGCTGAAGGACACCGTGATCTGGAACATCGAGGCCGGGCAGGCGCTCACCGGATCGCAGGTCGCCGACGCGGAGCGAAAACGGGCGGCACTCTATCACCGGGTCCGGCGGTTTATGGAGCGATACGAGTTTCTGCTGCTCCCCGTTACCCAGGTCGTGCCGTTCGACGTCGAGCAGCCGTATGTGACCCGCATCAACAACGAGGAGCTTCCGACCTATCTGGATTGGATGAAGTCCTGCTACCAGATCAGCGTGACCGGGCTCCCAGCGGCATCGGTACCCTGCGGGTTCACCGACAGCGGGTTGCCCGTCGGACTGCAGATCGTCGGGCGCCCCTACGACGAGCTCGGTGTGCTGCAGCTCGCCAACGCGTTCGAACAAGCCACGGGGTTCTGGAAGCGACGCCCCAATGTCATTCACACGAGTCAGGAGACCGGAAACCGAGGTTAGAAGGAACCTGCCTGCCAGCCGTAGCCTCGGCGAAGGCGGGAGCGCTTCGCCGTCATCTCGATCCGGTCTCCGCCGCCCCGAGCGCCGCGCTGGAATCGTGGGGCTGGAAGTGATACAACCACCGCATGTGTCAGTTTACGAGTCTGTCCGGGCGGTTGGCGGCGGTCTGGCTTTCCGCCTGTCTCGCCTGCTACGTCGCCGCGCCCGTTGCCGCACAAGATGCCAGCGTCAACCCTGGCATCAACCGGAGCTACGAGAACCCCGATGTCGAGCGGCTCCAGGCGTCGCTGGAGGGAGAACGCCGCGCGATCTACATGTATCGGCACGCCATCGTGGCGGCGCTCGGCCTCCAAGAGGGCATGGCGGTCGCCGATGTCGGCTCCGGCACCGGGTTCATCACGCGGCTCATCGCGCACCAGGTTGGGTCCGACGGACGGGTCTACGCGATGGACATCGCGCAGGATCTGCTCGACCACGTGGTCTCGACAGCCGATGCCGAGGGGCTGACCAACGTCGTGCCGGTCCTCGGCGACCAGCACACGACCAACCTCCGATCCGAGTCGGTCGACGTGGTGCTCGTGTGCGACGTCTATCACCACTTCGAGTTTCCGTTCGACTCGCTGGCCTCGATTCATCAGGCGCTGCGGGACGATGGGCTGCTGGTCATCGTCGACTTCGAGCGGGTCGTCGGCCTGAGCGCCGACTTTCAGCTGAACCATGTGCGCGCCGGCAAGGGCACGGTTACCGACGAGATCAAAGACGCCGGGTTCGACCTCGTAAAAGAGATACCGTTGATGCCGGACCAGTACTACCTGGTCTTTCGGAAGCGGTGAGGACTCAGGCGAATGCACACCAGAACGTTGCGCGTGGCGGTCTTCACGGCGGCTGTCTGCGCCGCCGCAGTATCGGCGTGGGCTCAGGCCGACATCCAGACCGTCGAGTTCTTCAGCCAATCAGTCGAGCGCACCACGAAATACAACATCGT
>JASLOY010000091.1 GCA_030745255.1 Vicinamibacterales bacterium | reverse complement strand
GATCGCCTCCATCGCCTTCAGCGAGTCGGTCTCGGCGAAGACCAGAATGTCCCGGTCGAACCCGGGCTGCGCCTGCAGCGTGGACACGTCGACATCCGCGGCGATCATCACCACGGGGGAATCGAGCGGAGGTTTGTTGGATGCGGCCAAGCTGGTGTCCGACTCGGTAGAAGTTCAATCAGCCAACGACGACACGAACAATGCGGGGCCAGCCCCCGCCCGTATCTTACGGCCAACCGCGTTGGGGTGCGAGATCGCACGCCGGCAGCGGTAAATTATACCCCGTGACCCGACGCCCTGCACCCGCCGAACCCGGCCCAGGGCGTGCGCTAGGTTACCGAGACCAACTACTCGATTCGATCTGATTACAAAACTGATGCCGGAACTTACCGTCGCCGCCGGACGCCTCGCCGGTCTGCTCTCGCTGGCCGCGTTCGTTCCCTACATCGTCGCGATCCTTCGGGGCCAGACACGGCCGAACCGCGCCACGTGGTGGATCTGGACGACCAACGGCCTGGTCCTCGGCGCCAGCTACTACTCGTCGGGGGCCGAGAACACGATCTGGGTGCCGGTGAGCTACGTCGTCGGCCCGATACTGACCGCGCTGCTGTCGCTCAGGTACGGCGAGGGCGGCTGGACCGCGTTCGACCGCACCTGCCTGCTCGGCGCCGGGACTGGCCTCGCGCTCTGGTGGTGGTTCGACTCGCCAGAGGTCGCCCTGGTGATGACGCTCGCCGTCGACTTCGCCGGCGCGCTGCCGACCATCCGCAAGGCCTACCGCGCGCCCGAGACTGAGGACCGTACGGCCTGGGCGCTCTTCATCGCGGGCAACACCGTGAACCTGCTCGCGGTCGAGGCGTGGCGCTTCGCCATCGCCGTCTATCCGGTCTATATGTTCCTGGCCAGCGGGACGATCGCCTTGCTCGTCCTGAAGCCCAGGCGCGGCCCGGCGCCCGAGGCGGGCTAGACCGGTTTCACCTTGAACGCGCCGGTCTTCATCTTGGCCGCGTTGAAGTCGTAGAAGAACCGGAGGCCGGCGATGCCGGTTCCCTCGAAGCGGATCGCGACCAGGACGTCGAAGCTGATCCGCTTGCCCGTCCCGGGCAGTCCCGCGAACTCACCCTCGTGCGTCCCGCTAAAAGTCCAGACGGCCACCGCGCGGTGGCCGTCGAGGAGCAGCCGGTGCTGCTCGAACTCCATATCGGGAAACCAGGCGATCATCCGCCGGTAGGCCTCCTCGACCTGGTCCTTACCCTTCAGCGTGCCGATTGCCGGGCCGTCCCAGGTGCACTTGTCGATGTGCATAGGCATCAACGCGTCGACGTCGCGGGCGCGCATCGCCGCGAAATAGCGATCGAGCAGCGCCGCAATCTCGTCGCGGGTCATGGCTTCTTCGGTTCGGCGACCTTGAGCGCCCCCGTCTTCAGGAGCAGTCCCGAGAAGTCGTAGAACGACTGGAGGAACGCGATGCCGTCGTCGGCGAACTCCAGGACCATCGCTATCGGCACCTCGACCCGCTCGCCGACGCCGTCGAGGCCGAAGAAGGGGCCTTCCTGCCGCCCCTTCAGGACCCAGAACGCCACGGCGCTCTGGCCGTCGATGAGCATCTCCTGCAGGTCGAGCATCAGATCGGGAAACGCCTCGAACCAGTAGCGGTAGTTGCGTTCGATCGCCGTGCGGCCCACGACCTTCCCGGAGGCCGGGCTCTGCCACACCCCGTTCGCGGTGTGGAACTCCGCCTGGGCCTTGGCATCGTGCCCGGGCATCGCCGCCTCGAAGGCCAAAATCAGGTCCGCGATCGCTCGGCGTTCCATGGCGCCATCCGCCCGCTCGGGCGGCCACCGGGGAGACGGGGCCGACGCGGGCATCGCACGAGAGCCTATGGGAGGTTGGATCATAGCCCAGGGGGCAACTGTAGTTGCTCCACGTCACCACGAGTTTCCCGCTTATTGATTGCCCGTTCCGTCTGGAGAGCGCCTGGGGTTGTCATCAATCCGGTCAGTCTAGTCGGCGCGTCAGGATAAGTGGTTGGCGAGCCGCGTTTTTCGGTCTTGCCTGCCCGTGGTCGGCTTGGCCCTGAACTTGCCAATACCGTATGTGGCTCCGGGGTGGGCTGGGTTCAACGCCTGACCTCGAGTTGGCCTGGCGTACCGACCGGAGCCACCAGAACCCTACTACACAGGAGGAACAGATGACCCGACGTAGCTTCGTTTCCCTTGCCGCAGCCATGGTGCTGGCGCTGTCTGTCTCATCGGCAGGGCCGGCAGCGGATTCGTCCTTCCAAGACCAAGAGACACCCAAGATCGATCTCAATCGCGCCACCGGGCCTGAGTTGGAGGCCTTGCCCGGTATCGGTACGGCGATCGCGCAACGAATCCTCGAGTATCGCGAAGCCAACGGAGGGTTCAAGAAGGCCGAAGATCTGATGAACGTTCGTGGTATCGGCGAGCGGAGTTTCCTCAGATTGCGGCCTTTGATCAGCGTCGGTCCCATGGGCGTCAATAGCGGTTCGTAGCTGGCGGGTGGCCGCCGGCCTTCTGCAGAGGATCCGCAGGAGGTCGGCGCCCACCAGTTGGTCTCAGTCGATGAGGGTCTCTGACGTGGCGTGGCGCTGGGGTCGGGTGAGCGGCGTGTCGCTGCTGGAAACCATGTTTGTTGTCGCCATCCTGGTCGTGATGGCGGGGGCCGCAGTCCCCGGAATGTTGACCAGCCTCGACGCTTCACGGGCCAGGGCGGCGACGAAGTACCTGGCAGGGCGGATGAGGTTGCTGCGAATGGAAGCAGTGAGCCGCTCGACGTACATGGCGATGCGATTCGAGTCGGACGACACCGGCGTTCAATATGCCGTGTACCAAGACGGGAATGGGAACGGCGTTCGTACGCGAGACATGAGGCTAGGAATCGACCTTCGCATGACAGAGTTCGAGCGTTTGAGTGAACGGTTTCCCGGGGTGTCATTCAGGCTTGGTGCGGGCACGCCCGACGCTGGCGGCCGGCGCGGACCCGGCACGGACCCCATCCGGATGGGGCGGAGCGACATTGTGTCGTTCAGTCCGGCCGGAACCGCTACGAGTGGAACTCTCTATGTCATGGGACGGTCGGGTTCGCAGTATGCCGTCAGGCTCCTTGGCCCGACCGGGCGCGTACGGGTTCTGGCCTTTCGCGCGGAGACGGGGAAGTGGCTACCCGACTAGGAAGCGCGGGTAGTTCTGACCGACGCGCGAGCCGGCGTGTGTGCGCCGATGCCATCTCGGTGAATCCACAGGTGACGATGAGAGCGGGCCACCAAGGCACGCTGGTGGATCTGTCCCTTAGAGGAGTTGGCTTCATCGCGAATTCCCGCCTGTGTCCAGGTGCGCGGATTGAGTTGCGCCTGCGGACGGGCGCGGACGTGATCAGCGTGCGCGGGCGAGTGGTCCGTTGTCACGTCCTGCGCTTCTGGCAGGGCTTCGTCCACTATCGGGCGGCCCTCGAGTCCGACGCCCCGATTGACCTCAGAAGCGTTCGTCAAGGGAACAAGCTACCCGCCGGTCAGGGCTGATAGATGACCGATGCAAGGCAGACCCCGCGGTTATTGGCGGGTGCGGCGCGGGCCTCGTTGGCATCCTATTTGATACCTGTCTTCAAGAACGCAGCTGGTTCCCTGGAGGCACGATTGATGAGGGTAAACGCCGCAGATGCTCGATCCAAAGGCACTTCTCAGTCGAAGCTCGACTGCGGGGATAGCTCGAGTGCCACGCCTGTCGGTTTGTTGCGGCGCCTTGCCTCTCACAGCGCGCCGGCGGCATCAGCCGCGGTGCTGCGCGCCCGCTTCGAAGACTCGATCAGCGACTTGATGTCAGTTCCGGTTCGCCTCCGAGAAGACGTGGCACCACGAGACGGCACCATGAGCCCGCGCGACCCGCGGAAGGTGTACATCGAGGTGCCCGTGCCTCTCGGCGGAGGGCCGGCCACCCTTGAGATCGAGTCGCACGACTGGTCCGCCATGCGGGCCCCGGACGCGGCTCTCTTGGAGTCGGCAGCAGTGATAGCCGGGTTGATTCTGGCCGTCGACCGTCCGCGTGCGGTCATCGGAGTGGCAAAGCACTCGGCCTCTGGGCCGGTCCGGATCGTCGGTGACAGCTCGCCGATGGAGAGGCTCAGACAGCGAGTCGACCGGATCGCCGGATCGGATGTCGCGGTTCTGGTCGAAGGCGAGACCGGATCGGGCAAGGAGTTGGTCGCGAGGCGCATTCATGAGCGGAGCGGAAGGAGAAGTGGGCCCTTCATTCCCGTCAACTGTGCCGCGCTCGTCGAGACGCTCGTGGAGGCCGAACTCTTCGGAATCGAGGACCGAACGGCTACCGGCGTTCGAGGAAGGAAGGGCAAGTTCGAGCACGCGAACGGCGGGACCCTGTTCTTGGACGAGGTGGCCGACCTCTCGCCAACTGCGCAGGCGAAGCTGCTTAGGGCGATCCAGGAATCGTCGGTCGAACGGGTAGGCGGAGCTGCCGTCAGGCAGATTGACACACGAATCGTCGCCGCGACGAACCGAAGGTTGGCCCAGATGGTTACGGAAGGGCAGTTCCGTGCCGATCTCTTTTATCGACTCAACGGCGTCGAGGTGGAGGTCCCGCCATTGCGGGCGCGCCTGGGCGACCTCGGTGCTCTCGTGAGGCATGTGCTTGCCGAGAGGGTCGGAGCTGACTTCAAGATCGCGGCATCCGCCCTCGAAGCGATGAGGACGTACGACTGGCCCGGGAACGTACGCGAACTGGAGCAAGTCGTCGTGAGAGCTGCGGCGCTGGCACGGGGTCGCGAGCTCGTTGTCGACGACCTGCCGGCCCGCGTGCGGCAGGCTCACTCCGAGGTGTTGTGGCCCTCCCTGACGGCACAGGACACGATGCGAGCCTGGGGTAGCCGTTATGCGGCCCTCGTGCTCGAGCGATGTCACAACAACAAGCGCAGAGCGTGCAAATGGCTGGACATCAGCTATCACACACTCCAGGCGTACTTGAGGTACGACCTGCGAAGAACCGCTGTCGAAGGCTCGCGTAAGCCAACAGACAGCTCGGAGTCCGCCGGCGCCGCCCGGCATGGTTGAGGAGCGCGACGGAAGCCAGGGAGCCTGTCGGGGTCGGGCGCTCGCTCTAAGGCAGGGAGATGAAGTGGGAGAGAACGAGATGACCAAGCGTGCAGTGCTCATCGCCATGGCGGCGATCTGGATGTTAGGAGCAACGCCCACACGGGTGTACGCCGGGTGCTTCGGCAACGCGAGCAAGTGCTTTCGCGGCACAACCACCGAGCACGGATTCTGGGATCGTTTCTTCAAAGCGCTCGACTGTGAGCTGGATTTCGTCGAGTGCGTGCGTATCAAGGTGCTCGGACTCTAGTTGATGACGAGCGACCGCGCAGGCGTCAGGCGAACCGTGAGGGCCGTTCTCCTGTTCATCATGCTCGCGGGAGCGTGCGGACGCGCGATTGGCGATGGCCCGGCGGGTGACGAGCACAAGATGCCCGAATCGGTTGTTGACGTGGGTGAGGCCATCGTCGGTAGGGCGGTCGTGAGACAGGCGACCGTCCTGCTGACTGATCAGAGCGAGCTGATCAGCCTGGAACCACAGGCCGGCCGTAGCAGGAGGTGGCCCCTTCGAGGTGCGAATGGGGCCACCTTCTGGGGGCTCGCGTGGACGGAGGGCGCCCTTTGGACGCTCGTGGATCGCTATGCCTTGGGCCGTCTGGCGTCGAACGGCGAACTTGCGGAGCGGATCGACCTTCGGGAACCACATGTCGGACTGTTCGGTTGGAAGGCCCAGCTGATCCTGCAACCGGCGAGATGGGAAACGGGACGGCCTGCACTCCGTCGGGGCCCAACCCGGGGTGCGAGTGGCCCCTTCGGAGCGCTTGTGCTCCGTCCGTATCCTGGCCCCCGGGCGGAGATGCTGGCGTTCAACCTGGTGAGGTGCGGGTGGAGCGATGGGACGGAGGTGCCATGTTGGTTCTCCGATGAGACAACGCTCGACCGCATTGATGCGGCGGGTGCAAGCCGAACCCTCGTAGTGCCAGGACTACACCGCTCGCCGGAAGGTTCGGGAGTTGCGTTGGAACAGCGGCCTCGCCCAATTCGGGATGCCTATGTGACCGCAGCGGACACGCTGTGGGTCCTGACGACGGCTCAGGAGCCAACCAGCAACGGAGATAGATACGGTCGGCGACTGGTTCAGATTCGACGGGATGGAGAATCCGTGGGCGAGCGATGGCTGCCCTATCCGGCCAGGCTGATCTTGCGCGCGGATCGACGGGCAGTCCATCTGCTCGACGCAGGTGGGCTGATGCGGATGGTGCCTGTGGGATGACCTGGTTCATCATCAGGTTCTTCGTGTTCGTGGTTCCGCCTCCGCTTGGTCTGGCGATTGGGTGGGTCACGCTCCTGGGGATCGGTACATGGTGGGGGCTAGAGAAGGGCCTGTCCACCACGGGGCTCCTCTCGGGCTGCCTCTACTTGCAGATGCTCGGCGTGTCCGCAGGGTTCATGCAGGCCGCGCGTGCCGGCTATTTCGACGAAGCGCTTGGTGTCGGCCGGCGGCGGTGGGCTACGGCGGTCGCCCACTGGCTCGCGGTGAGCTGGCCCGGACTGCTCGTGTGGCTTCTCCTCGGTTGCGTCGAGGCCTTCGGTAAAGGTGGCGAGGCAACATCGCTGCGGCCGAGCAGCCTGGCCGCGCTGTTCTGGGTGTCAACCGCCGCCTGGTTGCTGAGTCTCCCATTTGGAAGGTGGTCGGGTGCCTTGCTGTGGACAAGCGCACTGATCCTCTTCGGCGGATCGACGTGGGGAGGCGATCTGCTCAGTGAGGTCGGAGGCGGAGGTACAGGTTCGACGAGTTTCGCAATGGCCGTCGGCACGATCGGGATATCACCATTCCTCATGCTGACCCCTGTCGAGACGGCAGTCGCTCGAGCTGACGCAATGTCGCTGGTCATCCTGACGTTGAGTGTCGTCGCCCTGCTGGCCGGTGTGGGGGTCGTACACTGTCAGGACTACCCGCTGGAGTTCAGGCGATGAGCGGTCCCTCCGTGATGGAACTGCGGCGGGTCTGCAAGTCTTTCGGTCGGAATCGAGTACTTGCCGACGTATCTGTGTCGATTCACAAAGGTGAGACCCTTGCAGTCGTTGGAGCCAACGGGGCCGGAAAGACGACACTGCTGCGGATTGTTGCTGGCCTCGTGCGTCCGGATCATGGCGTCGTGAGTCGGACTCGCTGGGGCCAGGAAGACGACGTCGTTGCGTACTTTGCTGGGGGTGCGAGCGTTCCGCCCAATCTGACGGCCCGTCGTCTGCTGGGCCTGTTCAAGGCGCAGGTACCAGAGCATCTTCCGGCAGGGCAGCGCCTGAGCAGGGCGTCGAGAGGCACGCGGCAGCAGGTCGGCCTCCTCGCGGTTCTGGCTCGCGAGCACTGTCGCGAGTGGGTACTGGATGAGCCCTGGGACGGCCTGGATCCAATCGCGACCGCCCGAGTTCACCAAGCGCTGATCGCACGACGGTGTCGGGGTGGCAGCACGCTCATTGCCTCTCATCGCTTGCACGAGTTGGTTGGGGTGGCGACTCACTTCGCCACCCTCGTGCGAGGGTCGCTTCGCATACACAGGGCGCTTTCCCAGGCAAGCAGCCCCGAGGCGGTCGTCGGCGAGCTGATAGAGGCGCTACAGTGAGTGCGATCGTCCGATTGATCACTCTGACCTGGACCATCTGGTGTGTCGGGTCGATTGTTGCCGCCGCGACCACTGAGAGCCGGATGAGTCTCGACGTTCGTGTTGTCGAGTGTCCGGAGGTCGATGTGATCGTTCTGACGGGAAGTGACGACGTGCCACCCGTTTGGAGTGAGGCTCGAATCCAGCGACTTCCAGTCGACGCTGGGAGAATCGAGGTGTCCTGGGAGCCATTGCGCGCTGTCGTGGTCCAGATACTCTGCGATCGACGTGCGGGGTACCTGATGCAGGGGCCGTTTCGCTGGCCGTCCTCACCCAGATCGATCCGTGTGAGTCCCGTGAGCCGCCGAACCGTGGACGTCGAGGGCGTCGACGTCTTGGCGACGGCCCCAGTCAGCTGGCTGAATGCGAACGTGGCTGGCGCTGGCAGCGGCGGCGAGGTCTGCTTTGCCGTCGTTGGTGGGATGCGATGTCTCGGTGTACCGGCACTTGAAGCGGGAGTCGTCGTTGTCGAACAGCTCGAGTCCACGGTCTTTGGAATAGCGCCGCGGCCCGAGGGCTTGGTGGATCGGCAAACCGTCCCGGGCGTCAGTGCCCGTTGGGGGCGCTTGATTGCACTTAGTCTGGCGCCAACTGGCAGCGACGGGGCTGAGCCACTTCAAGCACGGATCCTGACGCGAGGGACCCCACGTCACCGCCGGCAGACTCGCCGCATCACGTTCGGAGCGAGTGTCGACAGTCGAGTCGCCGAGGTGCGATCGGGCAGTTGGTGGGTGTTTGGTGAGCATGACGCGGTCGAGGAGTACTTCGAAGTGGCGGGCGGAGGCCTTGCGACGACGAGGTTGTCCGCAGCGGAATGGCCGTTGGGTACGCCGACTCTTCCCATCGTGGTCGATCTGCGTCGTGGGAGGCGAGTGGATGGCGTCGTCGTCGCTTCAGACGGTGGGCCCGCTCCTCACAGCCGGGTCGTGCTTTCTCAACTCGTCCGCCAACGTTCGGTCGGCCGGCCCTCGGAGCTAGCTGCCGAACTCTGGACTCTCGCTGAGTTCGAGACCGATGAAGACGGCAGGTTCTTGGTGACTGGACTTGGCGACGGCGAGCACGAACTCCTCGCGGTTCATGGGCGGCTGGGGCGCGCTCGGGTTCGAGCCCCCGCTTTCCCAGCGGTCCTGGTGCTACGGCTAGAGCGGCCGAAAGCCGCGATGGGTCGAGTGGTGCGGAACAGGCGGCCGATGGCCGGACTCGCGGTGGTGGTCCTGCCTCGCCTTGATCAATTCGCCGCTGCGGAGGAGCCGCTCGACTATGTGGGGAGCGACGTGTGGACCGCACAGGACGGCTCGTTCACGATTGCGCTGCCGCCGAAGGGGAGTTCCACGCTTCGGATCGGTGGCACCTCGGGTGCGCTCCGGGTCCAGTTGGAAGACGTGGAGCGCCTCCCACGTCTGACCGATCTTGGAGACCTCGAGTTGGGGGAGCCGATTCGCTTCGTTGCGACGCTGGGAGGCCGGCTGGACTGTCGGTTGAGATTGGTGGGACCGGTGGGTACGGCGGGCGTGGTTTTCGTCGAGGCCAACTCGGTCCTGGGCGCGGACGTGGAGTTTCTGGTGCCCGAGCCCGGCCACTGGCTCGTTTGGGCCGAGTGTGCCGGTGTGGAGGTCGATGCCGTGCCGCCGGTCGTCCAGGTTGAGCCGGCCGGTTCCGCAGAGCGCATAGAACTGCCTGTTGGCTGAGGACGGACTCGAGACCCCAGATCAGTTATGTCGCTTCGCCGGGGGGAAGAGATCTCTACCTAAAGACGAAACCGACGCTGAATTCCAGAATGTGTGTCGTGTAGTAGAAGTGATCGCGGACGTCGAACGTCATCCCCCAATCGTCGCCGTACCAGCGGGTGACGCCGCCGCCGACGTGGAACAGTTCTTGGGTGATCACGCCGTCGAAGAGTCCAGAAATTCCCCCACGGACGTACGGCCTGAGATCGCGACGGTCACCGAATTCGTAGAGCAGGCCGGCCGAGAACAGCCCCGCGCCGGCCCCTAGCCGGGTGGCGTCGGAGAGGTAGCCCAGGTCCAAGCCGACGCCAATACCGCTGGGCCAGATGAACGCTCCACCGCCGCCGAGGCGGATTGTCGCCGCTCGACCGTTCACGGTGCCGGGGGCGACGAAGACGTTGGCGATCTTCGAGATGGTGTCGGGCCTGGGGACGGTCTCGGAGGGCTCCTGAGCGAGAGCCGGAACGGAACCAGCGAAGAGCAGAAGCAGAGCAATCGAGGGTGCGACGGCGACGGGGTTGTGGAGGCTAGGGTGCCAGGATCGCATGGTGGGCATGGCTCTTCCCCCTTTACCTACGTCTGCGAAATCTGGCCTCGGATCGGCTCATCAAGGGGGCGACTGGCGGATAGGGCCGAGCCCGTCCGATACACTGTCTGGATGTCGTCGACGGGAAGTTCCTCCATTCACCGCATCTCCGACCTCCACGCGGCGCGCCAGGCGGGTGACCGCCCGGTCATCTCGTTCGAATT
>JASLOY010000090.1:7294-10234 GCA_030745255.1 Vicinamibacterales bacterium | reverse complement strand
TGTGTCCTTGGTCGTCCCAGAGAAAGCCGGTGCCGCTGCCCTGCGGCACATTGGCGACCCGGCCGAAGAAGTCCGAGCGTCGGGTGACGGTGTCGATGGAAACGACGGACGGGATGGCATTCTCGAGTAGATCCACGCGCGCCTGTTCGTCCGGCCGCAAATCGGTGTAGTGTTCCGGGTCTTGCGCGGGCAACGGGACCGCGACAGGGTGTGTCGCGTCGATCGGGCTGGTCGATGCCGGCTCGTCGGCGCTGGCAGGCGTCGAAGGAGTCAATTCGAAGGTGCAGGCGGAGACGATCGCGGCCAGCCCGAGCACACCGAGCACGATCCCATATCGGCGAAGAGGAACGGAGTTGGACGGCTTCTGAGCCGATGTGTCGATCATGACGGTCGTTCCTGTGGGCGTAAGCGGCTGGCGCTGGCGGCCAACAAGAGTCAGCATACCGCAAATCCGGTGGCGATCCGTCGCTGTCGCGTCGTTTCCGATGATGACCGCGGGGATATAATCCGGACCGGCCATGCGCCACCACATTGAGACACTGCCGACCGTTGCGTTTCTGCTCGCCCTTGGGGGCTGCGTGGCGGCTCCTAGCGGCGAAGCACCCGCATCATCATTCGAGGGGGCGGAGACGGAGGCGGCGGCCCAGGCCGTACCGCCGGCCACCGAGCCGCGTGATCCGTCGCGCACGTGGGTCGTACTGCTGGGAACCGGCACCCCCGGCGCCGAGCCCGACCGCTTCGGACCCGCGACGGCGGTTGTCGCCGGCGGCACCGCGTATCTGATCGATGCCGGGCCCGGTGTCGTGCGCCGCGCGGCGGCCGGGGCCATCGTCAGCGGTCTGCCGGCGCTGCGGCCGCAAAACCTCCGGATGGCGTTCTTCACCCATCTCCATTCGGATCACACGATCGGATACCCGGATTTGATTCTGTCTCCATGGGTGCTCGGACGGTCGGTGCCGCTTCAGGTGTTTGGCCCGCCCGGTCTCGATGCGATGACGACCGCCCTGCTCGACGCCTATCGCGAGGATATCCGCGTGCGAGTCGAGGGACCCGAGCAGTTGCGGCGTGACCTGCTGGCGGTCGAGACCCGCGAAATCGAGCCAGGGCTGATCTACGAGGACCCGGTGATGCGGGTCGAAGCGTTTGCCGTCCCGCACGGCACGTGGAATCAGGCGTTCGGCTTCAAGCTGACCACCGCCGATCGCACCATCGTCATTTCCGGCGACACCGGGCCGTTCGATGGGCTGGTCGACATTGCCTCCGGCGCCGATGTGCTGATTCACGAGGCTTACGGTGCCGAGGGGCTCAGGCTCCGCGACCCGGGGGTTCAGCGCTACCACGGCACGTTCCACACCTCGGCGATCAAGGTGGGGGAGATCGCCGCCGAGGCGGGGGTCGGCATGGTCATCCTCACGCATCAGCTCCATCTGGCTGGTGAGACACCGGACGAGATGGTCGACCAGGTGCGTCTGAGCTTTGATGGCGAGGTGGTGTACGGCCGCGATCTCGATATCTTCTAGGAAAGCAGAAGCCGAGAGTCAGCCGACAGGGGGGTACGAACGAAAGGCCCGCTCCTGGGTGGAGAGCAGGCCTTGGAGCCGAAACGGCGTCTGCGCTACGCGATCTTTTGATCGGCGTGCTTGTCGAGGAGCGCCGCAAGCTGTTCCTTGCCGGCGACGCCGACCGTGGCTTCTACGACCTCCCCGCCCTTGAACAGCAGGAGCGTCGGTATTGACCGAACTCCGTATTTCGATGGCGTGTTGGGGTTCTCGTCGATGTTCAGCTTACCGACGGCGACGCGTCCGTTGTACTCGTCGGCTAGTGCCTGGACGGCCGGTGCGATCATCCGGCACGGGCCGCACCACTCCGCCCAGAAGTCCACCAGAACCGGTTTGTCCGACTTCAGCACCGTCTGCTCAAAATCTCCATCCGTTAACGTCAACGTGTGTTCCGAGGCCATCGTAGGTTCTCCTTCCCCTCTGCTGCCACTACCTGTCGTCGCTTTTGAGACGCCCCAGCCGCGGTGACGGATCCCACGGGGCCGAGACTGACCCTTCAGTTTACCCTGTTCCGCCTCTGATATCCTGGTCAGGCGTGGCGAGGCAGCAGACCACACCGACGATGGCTTGCGCAGCCTCGCTCGGCAGCCGTTCCAACTGGCCACGACACGGTCGAACCCGATGTGCACCCGGCATCTTCGGTTCCTGCTACTCTGGGCGCTGACCCTCGCCATGGCCTGTGATCGCACCACCTCGGTTCCGTCCCCGGCAGCAGCATCTTCGTCATCAGCCTCGATCACGGCCGCCGCCGCGTCCGAGAGAGGGAGGCGGGACGATCACTCATTCGCCAATCCCGACGAGGTCGTTGTTCGCCACCTCGATCTCGATTGGACTGTGATGTTCGACCGTCACGTGCTCGAGGGCGTCGCGACGCTGCACATCGAGCGGCTGATCGAGGGCGCTGGTGTCCTGCGGCTCGACACTCGCGGCCTGTCAATCACCACCGTCGAGTTGTCGGATGACGGCAGCGACTGGACGGAGACGCCGTTCCGCCTGGGTGCGGCAGACCCCATCCTCGGCACCGCGCTCGAGGTGACCCTCTCGCCGACTGCCACGCAGGTGCGGGTCGCCTATGCGACGAGTCCGGGCGCGTCCGGCGTCCAGTGGCTCGAGCCGGCGCAGACAGCCGGCAAGATGCATCCGTTCATGTTCACGCAGTCGCAGGCGATTCATGCCCGCAGCTGGATCCCGCTGCAGGACACGCCCGGTGTGCGGGTGACCTATCGCGCGACGGTGCGCACCCCGTCGGCGCTGCGCGCCGTGACCACCACCGGCTCGGCACCATCAGCGCCGTAGTGCTCGACGAAGGCCGACGGGTTCAGCACCGGGCAGCCGCGGAAACTGCTCCCGGCCTGCTCGCTATCGACATAGGCGGTGATGC
>JASLOY010000090.1:0-7284 GCA_030745255.1 Vicinamibacterales bacterium | reverse complement strand
CGCCAGCCGATTCCGTCGTATCTGATTGCGCTCGCCGTCGGGGATCTCACGTTTCGTCCGATGGGAGCGCGAACAGGAGTCTACGCCGAGCCATCGGTGGTCGAGTCGGCCGCCGCCGAGTTCGACGACACCGAGGCGATGATGACCGCCACCGAGCGGCTGTACGGGCCCTATCGCTGGGAGCGCTACGACCTGCTGGTGCTGCCGCCCAGCTTTCCGTTCGGCGGCATGGAGAATCCGCGGTTGACGTTTGCGACGCCGACCGTCATCGCCGGGGACAAGAGCCTGGTTGCGCTCGTCGCGCACGAGCTCGCCCACTCCTGGTCGGGCAATCTGGTGACCAATGCCACGTGGCGCGACTTCTGGCTGAATGAAGGCTTTACCGTGTATCTCGAGCGACGCATCCTCGAGGCGGTCTTTGGTCGCGGGCGGGTGGACATGGAGGCGACCCTCGACCGCCAGGTGCTGGCCGAGGAGCTGGCCCGGCTCGAGGCACCGGACCAGATCCTGCACGTCGACCTGAGCGGACGTGATCCGGACAACGGCATGACCCAGGTGCCCTATCTCAAGGGAGAGCTGTTCCTGCGTCTGCTCGAGGAGTCCGTTGGTCGAGATCGCTTCGACACGTTCCTACGTGCGTACTTCGATCATTTCGCGTTCCGCAGCATCACGACCGACGACTTCGTCGCGTATCTGGACGAGCATCTGTTGTCAGATGACGCGGGTTTGACCGAGACGCTCGATGTCGACGCCTGGCTCGAGCAACCGGGTTTGCCGGCGAACGCCCCTCGCTCCGAGTCGGATGCCTTGCGGCGGGTCGAGCAGCAGGTAGTCCGTTGGGCGAGCCGCGACGTGGCGGCCGCTGCGCTCGAGACCGGAGCCTGGACGACCCAGGAATGGCTGCACTTTCTGAAGTCAATGCCGGAGAGATTGGCGACAGCGCAGATGACGGCGCTTGATGAGGCATTCGGGTTCACCGCGGCGGGAAACTCGGAGGTGGCCCATCAGTGGCTCCTCATCGCTATCCGCAACCGGTACGAGCCCGCGTACGCTCGCCTCGAGACGTATCTGGTAGAGATCGGACGCCGCAAGCTGATCAAGCCGCTCTACGACGAACTGGTCAAGACGCCGGAGGGCCGAGCCCGCGCCGAGGCGATCTACGAACAGGCCCGCCCCGGGTACCACCCGATCTCCGTGTCGTCGATCGACGAGGTAGTGAGACCGTAGACTCGGAACTTTTCGTCCCGCCAGCCGTCATCCAGGTAGGCGAGCGTCGGGGGTCGACGCGCCACCGCGCGAAGCGTCCAAAGGTAGGGGAGTCCCCATTCCATGCTTTCCGATGTGCGCTACGGCGTCCGGCTGCTGGTGAAGGACCCCGGGTTCGGCACCATTGCGATTCTGGTGCTGGCGCTCGGTATCGGTGCCAACAGCGCCATCTTTAGCCTGATCAATACCATGCTGCTCAGGCCGTTGCCCGTGGCACGGCCGGGCGAGCTGGCGGGCGTCTACGTCGAAAAGAAGACGCCGCCGGGTGGCTATCGGGCCTTTTCGTATCCGAACTACCGGGATTTGCGCGACAGCGCCACTGTCTTCAGGAGTCTGGCAGCGCACAGTGTCGCCTTCGTGGGTGTCGGTGACGGTGCCCATACACGCCGCGTGTTCGCCGACGTCGTCTCGGCCAATTATTTCGAGACGTTCGGGTCGCCGCTGGCGCTCGGCCGCGCCTTCACGGCCGTCGAGGAAGAGCCGGACGCCAACCTGCCGGTTGCGATTGTTAGTCATGCCTACTGGGTGCGTGAGGGGCGGAATCCGGACATTCTTGGCGACACGGTCCGGGTGAACGGCGACCTGCTGACAATCGTCGGTGTGGCCGACGAGGGGTTCACCGGGTCGTCGGTTCTCGTGGCGCCAGATCTGTGGCTGCCGCTCGGGCTGTATGATTCGACAACGACGGACCTGTTGGGAAGCACCACGCAGTCGCTTCGCGAGCGGGACAACCACTCGTTGATCGTCGTCGGGCGGTTGCGAGTCGGACACACGCCAGAGACGGCGTCCCTCGAGCTCGAGGCGATCGCCGCCGGGCTCGAGCAGGCGTATCCGGCTGAGAACGAGGACCGGACGTTCCGCGCATCAGCGCTGCCTCGGCTGTCGGTGTCGACCAACCCGACCACCGACACCCAGTTCTCGGCGTTGTCGGTCTTGATGCTGGCCATGTCGAGTGTCGTGCTGCTCATCGCATGCCTCAACCTCGCCAACATGCTGCTGGCGCGGGGCGCCACGCGGCGCCGCGAGATCGCGATCCGGCTCTCGCTCGGCGGCGGCCGGCGCCGTGTCATCCGCCAGCTGCTGGCCGAGGGCTTTGTGCTTGCGGCGGTGGGCGGCGCCGTGGGACTACTCGTGGCCGTCTGGGCCGCGGACCTGCTCGTCGCGTCGATCGAGCCGATCTTGCCGTTCTCGATGGCCGCATTCAGCGTCGGCATCGACTGGAGGGTGGTGGTCGGAACGCTCGCCTTCAGTCTGCTCGGCACGATCTTCTTCGGGCTCGGCCCCGCATGGCAGCTCACCCGCGCTGACGTCCTCGACGACTTGAAGCAACAGGCGAACCTGCGCCGGCAACGTGGTCGCGGACTGGTGGAGCCGCGCAATCTGCTGATCGTGGGGCAAGTGGCGCTTTCGCTCGCGCTGCTCACCGCCGGCGGGCTGTTCCTTCGCGGCGCCATCGCGGCGTCGACCGCCGACCCTGGGTTTGCGTTCGAGCGCGGGCTGCTGCTCGAGACCGACCCGAGCCTGGCCGGCTATGACGAGCCGCGCACGCGAGTGATCTATCAGGACCTCATGGCTCGCTTGCGCGCGCTGCCGGGTGTTGACGCGGCCAGCATGGCTTCGATCGTGCCGTTCGGTGGGTTTTCAGAGGGCCGGTGGATCGAGCCGGTCGGTCCAGCCGCGGCTGGTCGGGCGGAGGGACGGTCAGCGACGTACACAATCATCGGTCGCGATTACTTCCGCTCGCTTGGTCTGTCGATGCTGCGTGGGCGCGAGTTCACCGCTGCGGAGGCGACGGCGGACACCGCTCCGGCAGTGGCCATCGTCGACGAGACCCTGGCGGAAGCGTTGTGGCCGGACAGCGACCCGCTCGGGCAGCAGATCCGCTTTCGGGACGGGTCGACCGGTCGTGTGAGCGACCCGCTCGCCGTGGTAGGGCTCGCACCTGGCAGACGGAACGAGATCTTCGATCAGCAATCGACGCCGAACGTGTACGTGCCCTTTGCGTGGCAGTATCGTGCCAACATGAACGTCCACCTGCGGCTCGTCGGGGGCGGGCAGGAGACGGCGCTGGCGATGGTGCGAACGGTCCGGGATGAAATCAGGTTGTTCGACGAGCGGCTGCCTGTGCTGAACCTTATGACGCTGGAGGACTTTCGTGCCAACAGCGCGAGCATCTGGGTGGTCCGGGCGGGCGCGATCGTCTTCAGCACGTTCGGCGCACTCGCGCTGTTCCTGGCCGTGGTCGGTCTCTACGGAGTGAAGTCGTACGTGGTCAGCCGGCGCACCCGCGAGATCGGCATCCGCATGGCGCTGGGCGCGGGTCAGGCCGATGTGCTGTGGTTGGTCCTGCGAGAGGGGCTGGTGCTGACCGTGGCCGGTCTTGGCGTCGGGCTGTTGCTGTCGGTCGGTACGGCGCGGCTACTCGACAGTCTGCTCTACGAGGTCAACACGTTCGACCCGGCTGTCTTCATTCTGTCGCCGCTGGTGCTCGCCGGTTCGGCGCTGCTGGCCTCCTACGTCCCCGCGCGACGCGCGACCCGTGTGGTCCCGATGGTGGCCCTTCGGCACGAGTAGCAGATCGTCTCAGCAGCTCAGCCTGTCGAAACGCCGACGGGCTTCCGGCGGCAGCACGAGACGCTGCCCCATGCTGACGTCATCGCCTGCATCGAACCTGGTTCGACTCAGCGGTTGCTGTCTGCTGTTCCTTCCTCGGTTTCTTCTTCGGCTTCTGCGAATTCGGCTAGACCCTCCTGTTGCCAGTCGGTCAGCGGCTGCGGTCCGGCGACGATGCCTTCGAGATCCGGGTCGACGCCCGGCACTGCCGCGGGCGCCGCCGACCGTCGTTCCTTCGCTTCCTGACGCCTGGCCTCCTTCAACTTCCGTTGCTCTTGTCGGGCGCGTTCCTTCTGCCGCTTTTGCTGAGTCGGTCGTCCACGTGTTGCCAAGATGTCACCTCCCTGGGGGCGGGATGGGGTTCAGCCTGAGCAGACAAACGAGCCTGTCGAAAGCGACGCGCTGTGGGGATAGCGGCTGGAAGACCCGTCGGCTCACGGTGGATCCGCCCACCAAAGGCCGTGTTGTTATCCTGCTTCAAGGATACCAGCGGGTGCCGTGAAAGGCAACGGAGGCGGCTGCTTCAGCGTGGCAATGGCCTCGAGTCGAGCCGCTCGCGCGGCGGAGCGTCGGACTCCGGGGGGCTCGTCAAGTCGGTCGAGATAGGCCCGGCCGGCGCCCACCACGACCAGATTGCCATCACCGTCACGAACACCGCCCCCGCGACAACGGCGGCGATCGCCAGCGCCAGCACTCGGTTGATCAGCTTCACCATGCGACCTGACACAGGACGTGCAACCGGCGGTTGCCGGGCAGGATAGCACAGGCGCCCGCCACGACGCGCCGAGCCCGCGACGCTATAATCAGGCGATTCGAGCAGGGCAGGGCCTCTCCGAGGGGTGATCCGGACGGGCCCAGCACCCAGCTCTTTCGACGACGTTCATGGACGGATTCCGCGACAGCCTGCTGGCCCTCGGTCTGCCGGGGCTGTTCCTCATCGCCCTGCTCGACTCTGCCGGTGTGCCGCTTCCCGGCGGCGTAGACATCGTGCTGATGCTGCTGTCCTGGCAGCAGCCGTCGCTGTTCGTCGTGGTTGCGCTGACCGCGGCCCTCGGCTCCACTATCGGCTGCCTCGCCCTCTATCGCGTCGGACGAACGGGGGGGGAGATGGCGGTGCGTCGCCTTGACCCCGAAAGGCGCCGCTGGGTGACGAACAAGGTTCGTGAGAACGACATTCTCGCGATGCTGGTGGCGGTTCTGGCGCCGCCGCCTTTTCCGACAAAGGTCTTCGTCCTTGTTGCCGGGTTTGTCGGTATGCCCTGGCCCCGTTTCGCCGCAACAGTCTTCGCGGGACGGCTGCTTCGCTTCACCGGCGAAGCGTATCTGGCGGTGCGTCTCGGCGACGCGGCCTTTGACACCCTGCAACGCTACTACCCGCTCATTGGGGCGGGGCTGGCGGTTGGCGTCGTCACGTTTCTGGCCGTCAAGTGGCTTCGGAAGCGGCGCGCGATCAACGCGACCGGGTAGCCGGATTACGGCATCGCCGCACGCCTGCGCAGGGTCGATCGGTCTGCTGACATTTCACAGCACACCGTTTCGCCTGAACGGTCGGATCGACTGCCCGCAGCGTCCATATAACCTGTTTAGATAGAGCGTTTAGGAGTATTTTGTCTGGGCATGTGTGGGGAACATTTTGGACCTGAAATTCGTCTAAGTACGTGGGACTGGGATCCGCCCCGTCGGACCTCGGTTTCGCTGGCAAGGGATTGTAGGAGGAAAGGAGGAGATGAGCGATGTTAGCCCTCAGACGGTGGAACCCTTTCCGCGAGGAAGGCATGTGGCCGTTCGAGGACCTGACGAATCTCCACCACGAGATGGACCGCGTGTTTGGACATCTCTGGGGCGAAACGCCAGGCCTGCGAAAGGTGATGGACGATGGTCATGGCTTTGCTCCCCAGTCCGAGGTCACCTCGGATGAGAACGCGTGGCATGTCCGGATGGCGCTGCCCGGTCTCGAGCCGAAGGACGTGCACGTGGAGGTGACCGACAACATGCTGACGGTGACCGGTGAGCGCGCGAGGAAGGAGGAGAAGAAAGGGGAGAAAAGGCAGTCCGAGTTCAGCTACGGGCATTTCGAGCGGTCGTTCACGCTACCCAAGACGGTGAACACGGAGGGGGTGACGGCCGAGTTTGAAAATGGCATACTCGAGCTGATGCTGCCGATGGCGGAGGCGGCGAAACCTCGGATGATCGAAGTGAAGAAGGGAGGCAAGTTCTTCGAGACGACCGCGGCGTAGGCGCCGCGCGATCTAGCGATGTCGCGACGTGAACATCCCTTGCCAGCAGACGGACCCTGCCCCCTCCAGTTGGACAGGGTCCTTTCCTTTAGGGCCCCATTTCCCGATCGGCCACAACCCGTGTCAGGATGAGACGGAAAGGCTTGCGCCACTCGGCAACAGAGCCTATTGTCTTGGATCACAGGCGTTCGTTCCTAGACAACCCTGGACATGCAGCGGGAGGATCAGATGCGCACTCGACATTTCGCGGCCGTGGTGGCGGCAGGGGCTCTCGTGGTGATGGCGCCGATGCCGGCGGACGGGCAGGCGCCCGATGGGTGGACGGCGCCGCGCACGCCGGATGGTCACCCGGATCTGCAGGGCATCTGGGCCAGCGACTCGGCGACTCCGTTGCAGCGGCCCGAGGAATTGGCCGATCGGGCGACACTGAGCGACGAGGAAGTGGCGACGCTGGCGGCACGCGCCGCCGAGCTCTTCGACGGGGAGACCGACGCTGCCTTCGGTGAGAGTGTCTTCCGGGCGGCTCTCGCCGACCGCAAAGACTACCAGTCCGGCGACGGTGTCACGAGGGAGACCCCCAAAGGCACCGGCAATTACAACCAGTTCTGGCTGATCGACCGCTGGTTCGACAATCGTACGTCGCTCATCGTCGACCCACCGAACGGACGGATCCCGCCGCGGACCGCGGAGGCGGAGGAGAGGGCGGAGGCGGCGCGCGCGGCGCGAGAGGCGCAGGCGTCAGCCGCACCCCAGTCGCTCGCCCAGGAGCTGGCCAGCCTGGGTTCCGGGCTTCGCTGCGGCGGCGGTCGGGTGCCGATGACCGGACGCGGTTACAACAGCAACTACCAGATCTTTCAGAGTGCGAGCCACATCGCCATCCAGATGGAGATGATGCACGACACTCGGCTTATTCCGATCGGCGAGGCGGTGCCCGACACGCTCGGTCCGCGGAGCGACCTGGGAAGCTCTCGCGGCCACTGGGACGGGGACACGCTGGTTGTCGAGACCACCAACCTGTCGCGCGGCGCCAGCGGCTCGTCACGCGAACTGCGGTTGATCGAGCGCTTCACCCGGGTGGGCCCGGAGACGCTGCAGTACGAGTACACGATGGACGACCCCTCCACGTGGACCAAGACGTGGACCGCCCGCGTCTACATGCGGCCGGCGC
>JASLOY010000008.1 GCA_030745255.1 Vicinamibacterales bacterium | reverse complement strand
GTTCAGGAGCTGTCGGCCGAGCTGAGCGCAGGTGCGGCGACCAAAGACGAGCTGGTCGACGAGCTGGCCCGCGTGCAGGGGCGGCAGCGTGACGTGACCGCCCAGATCCAGGTGTCTGAGGACCAACTGAAGCGGGTCCAGGAGCAGACCAAACAGCTCGATCAGCGGCGCTCGCAGATCACGTTCGCTGACAAGAAGGTGGCGGCGTTCGAGGGGCGCCTTGGCGAGCTGTCGGTGATGTCTGATGATGTCGAGCGAAAGATTCAGGCGGTTGAGGCCCGGCAGGCGTTTGTGGGCGCCGTCAAGGATGAGGTCGAAGAGGTCCAGCAGATTAGCGCGCGGAGCAAGGCGGATTTGCAGCACGTCGTCGAACATCGTTCAAAGGTCGATGCGCTGCGCGCCCGTGTGGAAGAGGCGTTGAAAGGGATCGCGGAGACGGAGGAACGCATCGGGGTCATCGATGCGCGGCGAAAGGTCGTCGACGACGTCCAACGCAAGACCAATGTCATCGTCAACGTGCTCGAGGACGTGCGGGTCAACCTCGAAATGGTCAGCGAGCAGAAGGCGGTGGTCGACCATGTGGTCGAGAATATCGCCACTCTCGACGAGACGCTCCGGGCGTCTCAGGCGACGCTGAAGACGCTTCGCGTCGAGCGGGAGCTAGCCGAGCGCATCGAGCGCGGCATCAAGAGCCTGCGCAGCAAGATCGGGACTGTCGAGTCAGCGAGCCTCGACGATGAGGGCACCCAGTCGGCGTAGCAGGCCGCTAAGCTAGCCGGACCGCCTCACGTCGAGGCGTCAACCAGCTTCTGCCGGAAGTATTCGATTGTCTGGGAGAGGCCGTCGGCCAGCGTGACGCGCGGTTCCCAGTCAAGCAGAGCCCGCGCACGGCTGATGTCCGGTTGGCGTACCCGTGGATCGTCGACGGGCAGATCTCGATACACGATCCGACTCCTCGAGTCGGTCAGCGCGAGGATCTCATTTGCGATCTGGCCGATCGTCATCTCCTGCGGGTTCCCGATATTCACCGGTTCGTTGGTGTCGGAGTCGATCAGCCGAAGGACCCCGTTCACCAGGTCGCTGATGAAGCAGAAACTGCGCGTCTGGCTACCGTCTCCATAGACGGTCAGATCCTCGCCTCGTAACGCCTGGGCTATGAAGTTCGGTACCGCGCGGCCATCGCGGATACGCATGCGCGGCCCGTAGGTGTTGAAGATCCGAACGATTTTCGCATCCACCCCGTGATAGCGGTGGTAGGCGGTCGTCATCGCTTCGGCGAACCGTTTGGCCTCATCGTAGACGCCGCGCGGGCCGATCGGATTCACGTTTCCCCAATAGCTCTCCTTCTGTGGATGTTCCAACGGATCCCCGTATACCTCCGAGGTGGAGGCCAGCACGAACTTGGCGTCTTTGGCCTTCGCCAGGCCGAGGGCCTTGTGAGTGCCGAGGGCGCCGACCTTGAGCGTCGGGATCGGTATCTCCAGGTAGTCGATCGGACTGGCCGGGCTCGCCCAGTGCAGCACGATGTCGACCGGCCCGTCGAGGTAGATGTAGTTGGTGACGTCATGCTCGATGAACAGGAAGTCGCGGTTCGCGAGGTGGGCGATGTTGGCGACATCCCCGGTCACGAGGTTGTCGATGCCAACCACGCTGTAGCCGCGGTCGAGCAGGGTCTCCGCAAGATGGGAACCGATGAAGCCGGCGGCACCGGTGATGACGACGCGTGCACTCATGGGCTGATCGGAGACGTGTAGGCAGGTGCAGGCGAAACCCTCCGGCTTCCTACTGACTCTTGACCTCTGACTCCTGACACCTTGGCTTGCCTAATAGGCGTGACGGTGGAAGAACCCTCGAATGACGGTCAGCCAGAGGATCTTGAAGTCCAGGCTGACCGACCAGTTCTCGATGTAGTAGAGGTCATATTCGATCCGCTTCTCAATCGAGGTGTCGCCCCGCCAGCCATGAACCTGGGCCCAGCCGGTCATCCCCGACTTCACCTTGTGCCGCAGCATGTACTGCGGGACGTGCTGCTTGAATTGTTCGACGAAGAACGGTCGCTCGGGTCGGGGCCCGACGAGAGACATGTCTCCGCGCAACACGTTCCAGAGCTGGGGCAGCTCATCCAGGCTGAAGCGGCGGAGCACACGGCCAACCGGCGTGCGGCGTGGGTCGTCCTTGCGGGTCCAGACCGGCCCGGTGTCGCGTTCGGCATCTTCGAGCATCGATCGGAACTTGAAGACGCTGAACGGTCGGCCGTCGAGTCCCATCCGCTCTTGCCGGTAGAACACCGGGCCCGGTGACGTGCCCTTGATGAGGGCCGCGATGATGGCAAAGGGAACACTGAGGCCGGCAAGCGAGACGGTCGCGATCGCGACATCGATGACGCGCTTGACGGCACTGTTCAGGCCCTGGATCGGAACATCGTTGATATTGATGATCGGAATGCCATCGAGGTCCTCGAGTCGCGCACGGAGGGCGATAACCTGGAAGAGATCCGGGACGACCTTTACGCCGATGCATTCCCGATTGGCCACCTCAATCAGGGCGAGCATCTTGACGTGCTCGTCAGGCGGCAGTGCGACATACAGCTGGTCAATCTGCTCCCGGCGGAGGATCTCGCCAACCTCCGAGAGCGTGCCGAGCAACGGGAGCCCACGATAGCCGAGATGGTCACCGCCTGCCCGGTCGTCGACAAAGCCGACAATCCGGTAGCCGAACTCGCCGTGTTGTATCACCTTGTCCACGACGTGCCGCGCCACGTCGCTCGATCCGGCGACCAGAATCCGTTTGAGGCCTATCCCGTGTCGCCATCGTCGCTCGAGCAGTGCGCGGCGCGCGGCGCGTGGTGCGTAGGAGACGACCACGCTCAGCGCGAGGTACAGCGCCCAGACCAGCTGCGAGACTTCGTAGGCCCCAAGCTCCTTCAGGGCTGGCGGCACGTAGTAGGTCTGGTAGTAGAGCGTGCCCACGATCCCAAAGACGACTGCAATCACACTGCCTACGAGGACGGCAAAAAAATCGTCGACCCGAGTCCGAACGCCGCTCGGGCGATAGGCGCCCTGTACCCAGAGCCCGAACGGGAGCAGCAGTCCGACAAACGGCGCCAGCTGAAGATAGTGCTCGAGCGCCGGCTGGCCCTTGGGCATCGAGATGATGTTGGTTTCGAAGCGGAGCAGGTAGGCGGTCAGGAACATGCTCACGCCGATGACCATGTCGAGCGCCACCTGAATGGCCACGCGCGTACGACCGTGCGTTCTCACTCCGCTACCCGTTCCTTTGGAACCATCATCAGCTGTTCGACATGCTGCGTGAACGCCACCTGGAACCGCTCTCGGGAGAAGCCGAGCGCGTGCTGCCGGATGGTGCTGGCGTCGAACCGAGACCGCTGGACCCTGTCGATCGCAGCCGCGAAGGCGGTCTCAGTCGGTTCATGCACGAGGACACCAGTGACGCCGTCGATGACCGTCTCGCATGCCCCCCCCTGGCCAAGGGCGACGACCGGGCGTCCGCACGCCTGGGCCTCGACCGGTCCGATGCCAAAGTCTTCGATTCCCGGAAGCATCACGGCTCCAGCCGCTTGATACTCCGCCAGCACCTGTTCGTCAGACAAGGCTCCGAGGAACTCGACATTCGGTCCGGCCAGATCACGAAGGCGTACCAATTCCGGTCCAGTGCCGACGATGCGCAGCCGGGCCCCGGCCAAGGCGCAGGCGCGCATCGCGAGATCCACGCGTTTGTAGGGCACGAGGGCCGATACGATGAGGAGAGACGCACCCGGTGATTTCCCGCTCGGCCGGAAGAACGTCGTGTCCACTGGCGGATACACGATACTGGCGTCACGATTATAATATCGGCGGATCCTCCCCGCAACATGTTGGGAAATTGCGAGATAGCGATCGACACGGTTCGCTGTGGAGGCGTCCCACCGAGCCATCGCGCCCAGACCCCATCGGAAGAACCGGCTTGCGCCGGCACCCACCCGGTCGGGACCGAAATAGGCGTCGAACTGGTCCCAGGCGTAGCGCATCGGGGTGAAGCAGTAGCACAGATGCCGGGCACGGCCTGGCGGCACGACCGATTTGGCGGCGCAGTGGCTCGTGCTGATGATCAGATCGAAGTCGTCGAGGTCGAATTGCTCAACCGCCGCGGGGAACAGCGGAAGCAACGGGCGGTAGTACCGATGCGACAGCGGGAGGCGCTGGAGAAACGACGTATGAATCGGGCGAGCCTCGATCGTCGCCGAGACTGAGCCCGGAACGTGGATCAACGCGAAGCGAGTGGCGTCGGGAAACAGCTCGCAGATCGCCTCGAGCGCCCGCTCGCCGCCGCGCATGCCGGTCAGCCAGTCGTGCACGAGCGCCACGCGGCGAGGTGTCGCCGACCGGGCAGGAGCCGTTGACTCGGGGAGGGGAGGTGCCGTGTGGGTCATGGTTGCCTGATCACCCGCCGGTAGATCGTCAAGACCCGGTTTACCGATTCTTCCCAGGAAAAGCTGCCTGCGCGCGCGCGACCGCGGCTGATGAGCCGCGCGCGCAGCGCATCGTCGCACAGAAGTTGCCGCATGCCGTCGGCGATCGACGCCGGGTCGTAGGGATCGACCAGCAGCGCCGCGTCGTCCACCACCTCTGGAAGCGACGAGATGTTCGACGTCAGCACCGGGGTGCCGCTGGCCATCGCCTCGAGTGGCGGGAGACCAAACCCTTCATAGAGGGATGGAAACACGAAGCCATCGGCCAGGCGGTAGAGGATGGCCAGGGTCTCTGGGCTGAGGAACCCGAGAAACCGGACGTGCTGGTGCAAGTTGTACCGATGCACCGCGCGACGCAGTGTGGCATAGCGCGAGATCTCGCTCCCGGTGATGAGGAGCTTGATGTCTTCGAATCCGTGCTGTCGCAGCCGGGCGAAGGCGTCGATGAGTCGCTCGAGATTCTTGTGAGGCTTGACGTTGCCGGAGTAGAGCAGGAAACGGTCGTGCAGCTGATAGCGCTCGCGGACCTGTCTGATCTGCGTCTCTGGCGGCGGCTGGCTGAAGCGATCGTCGATCGCGTTGTGGATGACGTCGATCTTCTCCTCCGGAATCGGGCAGAAGCGCATGATGTCTCGCTTGGAGGCCTCCGACACCGTCATGACCCGCGCCGCACGGTTCGCAGCGATCCAGAAGGAGACGCGCGCATACACGTGCGCGAGACGACTGGGGAGATACTGCGGAAAACGCAGATGGATGCAATCGTGGATCGTGACGATTGATCGGCAGGGCGTGAGCGCCGGCAGCACGTAATGCGGCGCATGAAACAGGTCTGCTTTGATGCGGGCGAGATCGAGCGGCACGGTGAGCTGCTCAGCCACCGAGTAGTTGGCCGACCGGTCCGGCAGCGGGCGAAAGTTGCGACCGAGCTGCTCGACGCCCTCGCAGTCCTCGCGCCGGCAGATCAACACATATTCGGTCTCCTGGTCCAGACGCGCGAGCCAGTGCACCAGGTTGCGTACATAGGTGCCGACACCGAAGTCATGCAGCTTCCGGACGTCGATCGCGATCCGCATCCCTCCAATGTTAGCAGGCTGTTTCGAGAGCCTCACTCGCCGAGAGGGAGCTTGCCGCGCACGCGGAGATAGGTCCGCAGCACCGGGTGCCAGGCGGGATGATGCTTTCGGTAGAAGGCGAGTTGGCTCCGGCGATAGGACGCCGCGGTGCTGGCTGGGGCGCTCGAACCCGAGCGCCCCCGGTGATGCAGAACCTCGACCGCAGGGGTGAAGAGAATCTGTCCGCCCTGGCCGCGTATTGTGGCGCAGAAGTCGACGTCTTCCGCGTACAGGAAGAAGCGTTCGTCGAGCAACCCTGCCGCCTCCGCCTGCGCGCGCCGGACGAGGAGGCATGCACCGCTGACCCAGTCGACGCGTCGTTCGATTCGGGCGCGACGTTCGACGAGATCCGCCAGGAGCGGTACCTGTCTGGCGTGGCCATGGACGAGGCACTTCTGCCACAGCTCCACGAACGGCGAGATCATCGACCCAAAGGAGACTTCCAGAGCGCCATGCGCATCGACGAGGCGGGGGCCGACGGCCGCCACGGCGGGCCGCGCGCGGAGAATCTCGATGAGGTGGTCGATGGCACCCGGAGGAACCAGCGTGTCGCTGTTGAGAAAGAGCAGGAGGTCGCTCTGGGTGGCGCGGATCCCGAGATTGGTCGCGCGGGCGAATCCCAGGTTGCCACCCGCGTCGATGACGGTGACATGCGGCCAGCTGGTGCGCACGGCCGCTGGGCTGCCGTCCGACGAGGCGTTGTCGACCACGACGATCTGATGCGGGGTGGTCGGCGGGTGGTTTGCCAGCGACGCGAGACACGCCTCGAGGTCGGCTCGAGCGTTGTAGCTGACGATGACGATCGCGAGATCGGTCATGTCGGAAGGCCCGCGCCTTCGAGGACTGCCAGGGTTTCTGCGGCCGCTCGCTCCCACGTGAACCGGGGGAGCCGTTGGGCGGCGGTGGCGCTGAGGGCGGCCCGGTCGTCCGCGTGTTCGAGCAACCGAGTGATGGCGGCGGCGATGCCAGGGACGTCGCCGACGGCGACGCGACGTGCAGCATCGCCATAGAGCTCGCGAGCGACCGGCGTGTCACCCACCACCGCGGGCACGCCGGCCGCCATCGCCTCGAGCGGGGGGAATCCGAAGCCCTCGTATTCAGAGAGAAACACGAAGACACTGGCCCGGGCATAGAGGGACGTGAGCTCGGCATCTTCGACAAAGTCACGGACAGTCACGCGGTCTGTGATGCCGGTCGCGGCGGCGAGCCGGGCGGGATCCTCGCGTGGGTGGCTGCGGTTGTCGCCCACCAGGACGAGACGCGCAGCGGGCACGCGTGCCGAAACGCGGGCGAAGGCCCGGATCAGCTCCGGAATATGCCGACGGTTGAAGATTGAACCGACGAAGAGGACGAGTGGCTCACGGGGCACCGAGGGCGCCTGGACGGGGCGGTGGATACCCGACCAGACCACCGAGATGCGCTCGGGTGGGAGACGGAGATGGCGCACGACCTCGTCACGCGTGAAGCCGGATACGGCGATGACCCGTGCGGCGCGTCGGGCCGCGTGCCGCGTGAGCCACCGGCGGCGGAGACCTTCTCGCCAGGAAAACCACTCTGGGTGAGTCTCGAAGCTGATGTCGTGGATTGTCAGCACGACCGGGGCCTCGACTCGCAAGGGCGCGGCATAGGCCGGGGCGAACAGCACGTCCGGTGGGTCTTGCCCGATTGCCGCGGCCAGCTGAGTCTGTTCCCACCAGCTGTCCCCCCTCCCTGGAACCGCGTGGTAGCTGAAGGGGCCCGGCGCTGCGGCGTCGAAGGGTGGGCCCAGCACCGACGGGGCTGAACCCGATGCCGGCGCATACAACAGGAACCGGTGTGGCCCATGCGGCGGCAGTCGTTGCCACTGGGAGCACAGATCCGCCAGATAGCGACCCACGCCCGTGCGCCGCCCCATCAACTCGCGCGCGTCAATACCGATGCGCATCAGGGGTCTCGTTGCTTCGCTCCATCCTGATGACAGGTAGCAAGACGCTGCCGTCGTCGCTCGATTGCCCGCCTGTAGGCTCCCCTCAGCGCCTCGGCCGACGAGCGCCAGCTGAACCGGGCGGCCCGGGCGGGACCGGCAGCCGACAACCGATGGCGAAACGGTTCGTCAGTTATGACCCGCTCGAGGGTCGCGGCCAGCGCAGACACGTCGAGCGGGTCGACGAGCAGGCCGGCGTCACCCACGACTTCTGGCAGCGCACCGCGGGCAGCTGCGACGACCGGAGCGCCAACCGCCATCGCCTCGAGGGCCGGGATTCCGAATCCTTCGTCGAGCGACGGGAGCACCACGACCAGCGCCTCTTCATACAGCGCGCGGAGCCGGTGGTCGTCGACGTAGCCCTCGTGCCGGACATGGCCGGCGAGCGACGGGCTCGCGAGGCGAGCCAGCGTTTGCCGGGATTGCCGGGTCGACCGACCGGCGAGCACCAGGGGCGGTGTGCAAGGCCTACGGGCGCGCACCTGGGCGTAGGCCGTGAGCAACCGATCGACGTTCTTCCGGGGGGTGATGGTGCCGACAAACAGGAGGTGTCCTGTCGCCGGCTGTTGGCGACGGGCGGGCCAGTCGGGAGCGCCGTTGTGGCAGACGCTGATCCGATCGCGCGGGAGATCGAGCCGCCGGGAGACCTCGTCGGCGGTATGCGCCGATGGCACCACCACCGCGTCCGCCCGGTGTGCATGGGCGCGTGCCAGGAGGGGATAGTCTCGTCGAATTTCCCGTGTGCCACGTTCGGGATGCCGGAGAAAATCGACATCGTGGATGGTAACTACGCGGGCCGCGCTTCGGGCCGGAATCAACAGTGGCGACGGCGAATGCACGACGTCAAAGTCGCCGGGAGCCAAAGAGGCGACGTCGGGCCATTCCATGCGATGCCAGAGCCAGTTCAGCAGGCTGACGGGCACGCGACGGTCGACACCAGTGACACCAGCCGGAAGGTCCGAGACGAGGCGGTCCTTCCAGGAGCTGCTGAAGACGGTGATCTCCGGTGCGCTGGTTTCCTGGCGCTCGGCGAGTGCCTCGACCAGCCTGGCTACCCACAGTCCAACCCCGGTTCGCTGGCGCAAGGCGGGACGGTAGTCGATGAGAATCCGCACGAAGTACGTGGCATCCTAGCACACGTGCTGAGTCGGGTTTGGATGGGTGAAAATCTCGCAACTCCTTGTGTGTCAATATCTTGACAGCCTCATTGGGCGGGTGTTACGGTAAGAAGTTTTTGGGATCTGGTCGGCGACGCGCTGTGCTCGAACCCTCAGTTTGGAACGCGGAACCTGACGCATGAAGATTACGGTCGTTGGTACCGGTTATGTGGGTCTGGTCGTCGGGGCATGTCTCGCCGAGACCGGGAACGACGTGGTGTGCGTCGACATCGACGAGCGGAAGATCCGGGGCTTGCGGCGTGGCCGCGTGCCGATTTACGAGCCGGGTCTCGAAGAGCTGGTTCGACGGAACCACGACGAGAAACGCCTCGTCTTCAGCACCGCATTGTCACGATCGGCGCGTGGCGCAGAGGTCATCTTCATTGCCGTCGGCACCCCACCCGACGAGGACGGCTCGGCCGACATGCAACATGTGCTGGCAGCCGTGCGCGCGGTGGCCCGTGCGATGACCGGCTACCTGGTGGTCGCCATCAAGAGCACCGTGCCGGTGGGAACGGCCGATCGCGTCCGCGAAGACATGGGGCGCGAGACGACGCACCCGTTCAGCGTCGTCAGCAACCCGGAGTTCCTGAAGCAGGGATCTGCGGTGGATGACTTCCTGAAGCCAGATCGCGTGGTGGTGGGTGCCGACGACGAGCAAGCGCGAGAGTTGATGCGAGGCCTGTATGCGCCTTTCACCCGAACCGGCGCGCCGGTAGTGATGATGGACTGCGCCAGCGCCGAGCTGAGCAAGTATGCGGCCAACGCCATGCTGGCGACACGTGTGTCGTTCATGAACGAGATTGCCAACGTGTGCGAGCGATTCGGCGCCAACGTCGACCACGTCCGCCGTGTCGTCGCCTCGGACCGGCGAATTGGTCCCTCCTTTCTGTTTCCCGGCATCGGGTACGGTGGAAGCTGTTTTCCGAAGGACGTCAAGGCGCTGACGCGCTCGGCACGCGAGGCCGGCTACGGGTTTCGGATCCTCGAAGCCGTCGAGGCGGTGAACCACTCGCAGAAGCGGCGGCTGTTCGAGAAGATGCAGGAGGTGCTCGGGTCGCTCGATGGCAAGCGGATCGCCATCTGGGGGCTCTCGTTCAAGCCACGCACTGATGACATGCGGGAAGCGCCGGCAATCGCGATGATCGAGGCGCTCAATGAGGCTGGGGCGAAGGTCGTCGCCTACGACCCGCAGGCTCAGCAAGCGGCCCGGGCCATCTTCGACAAGCGGATTCGGTTTGCCGCGCACAGCTACGATGCATTGAAGGGGGTGGATGCGCTCGGCATTCTCACCGAGTGGAATGAGTTTCGCGAGCCCGACTTCGCGCGGATGAGGGCGCTGATGCGAGCGCCGGTCATCTTTGACGGGCGGAACCTATTCGATCTAGCGCAGATGCGAGCCCTTGGGTTCAGCTACTACTCGATCGGGCGATGAGATGAGCACGGTGCTGGTGACCGGTGGGGCCGGCTACATCGGCAGCCACGCCGTGAAGGCGTTGCGGGCGGCCGGTCATTCGGTGGTGGTGTTCGATGACCTCTCGGCGGGGCACGCTGGAGCTATCGAGGGAACGACGCTGGTTCAGGCCGACGTCAGGGACACTGTGGCCGTACGCGGGGCCCTACGCGAACACGGGGTGACCGCCGTGATGCACTTTGCGGCACTGTTGTCTGTGGGTGAGTCGGTGCGCGAGCCGGCCCGCTATTACGACTATAACGTGCGGGGGTCGCTGTCGGTGCTCGACGCCATGGTGGCTGAAGGCGTGCACGAGATGGTGCTGTCGTCGACGTGCGCGGTCTACGGCGACCCGCAGACGACACCGATCGACGAGGACCATCCCACCAATCCAATCAACCCCTACGGCGAGACGAAGCTGGCCGTCGAGCGTGCGCTCGGGCACTACGGACGCGCCTATGGTTTGCGTGCCATCGCGTTACGGTACTTCAACGCGGCCGGTGCCGACCCGGGGGGGGAGCTGGGCGAGGACCACGACCCGGAGATACATCTGATTCCACGAGCAATTGAGGCTAGCCGCGGCGGAGCCCCGCTCCAGCTGTTTGGGGACGACTACGACACGGCGGACGGCACCTGTGAGCGAGACTACGTGCATGTGTCGGATCTGGCGGACGCGCATCTGTTGGCGCTCGACGCACTGGCCACGGGGGCGGCGACGCGGGTCTACAATGTGGGCACGGGTCGTGCGCATTCCGTGCGCGAGGTGATCGGCGCCATTGAGCGCGTGACCGGGTGCCAGGTCCCGACAGAAGCGGTGCCCCGTCGTCCTGGCGATCCGGCGGTGCTTCATGCGGCGGCCGACCAGATCGGCCGCCAGCTTGGCTGGCGACCGGCGCACGCCAGTCTCGACGATGTGGTCGGGTCCGCCTGGCGTTGGCACGCCGCCCATCCCCACGGATTCGGCCGGTAGCGGGACACGAGTCGTGAACCCCTTGCTGAGACTTCTTCGTTATGCCTTGCCGCATCGGGCGCGGGTGCTGGCCGCGCTGCCGGCCATGGCGTGCTATGCCGCGGCGTCGGGTGGGCTCGTTCTGCTCATCGAAAGAATCTTCGACCAGGTGCTGCCTCGGGGCGAGCAGGTCGAGCTGATCTGCGGCGCCCTCATCGTGCTCTACGTCTTGAAGGGGATGGGCAACTACTTTTCCGTCTACCTCATGGCGGACGCAGGCCAACGTCTGGTGCATGATTTGCGCACGGAGCTGTTTGCGCACATCCTGAGACAGTCGGCGGCGTTCTTCGGTAAACAGGCCACCGGGCGCCTGCTGTCGCGGATCACCAGTGACGTCGGGCGGGTGCAGCAGGTTGTGTCGGAAACGTGCGGAGACCTGCTGCGTGAGTCGCTGGCCGTCATGGCGTTTGCCAGCCTCCTGCTCTACTACGATGCGCGGCTGGCCCTCGTCTGCATGACCGGCGCGCCACTGGTGGTCTATCCGCTGGTGCAGCTGGGGCAGCGGGTCCGGCGGACGACACGACGGAGCCAGGAGCAGCTCGAGCACCTCTCTCACTTGACCGTTGAAGCCTTCACCGGACACCGGATCGTGCAGGCGTTCCAGGCCGAGACATTCGAGCACGAGAAATTCGAGCGCGCGTCGAACCGGCTCTATCGCACGATCATGAAGGTGACCAGCACGCTGTCCGCGCTGCCTCCGCTGATGGAGTTGCTGGGTGGTCTGGGCATTGCCGGGGTGCTGTTGTACGGCAGTCGGGAGATCGCGGCGGGGGACCTGAGCCCAGGGCAGTTCGTGTCGTTCATGGCGGCGCTGCTCCTGATGTATGGGCCGGTGAAGAAGCTGAGCCGGGTCAACGCGAACATCCAGCAGGCGATTGCGTCGGCCGAGCGGATCTTCGAGACCCTGGACACCCACACGGAAACTGGCGACCGGCCGGCGGCCCGGGTCTTGCCGCCGCTCGGCTCCTCAATCGAGTTTCGTGACGTGGTCTTCCAGTATCACGACGACGTCGAACCGGTGCTGCGCGGGGTGTCGTTCACGGTGCGCGCCGGGCAGGTGGTCGCTGTGGTGGGTCTCAGCGGAGCAGGCAAGACGACCCTGATCAGCCTGGTACCCCGTTTCTACGACGTGACCGGGGGCGCCATTCTGATCGATGACATCGATGTCCGGGACGTGACGGTGCACTCGCTGCGGCAGTCTATCGGGATGGTGACGCAGGACACGATCCTGTTCGATGCCTCGGTGGCCGACAACATCGCCTATGCGGCGCCGGGCGCGAGCCGGGATGCGGTCGAGGCGGTGGCGCGCGCGGCGCATGCGCATGAGTTCATCGTGGATCTGCCGGACGGCTACGAGACGATGATCGGCGAACGGGGCCAGCGCTTGTCCGGTGGTCAGCGGCAGCGTCTGACGATCGCACGGGCGCTGCTGAAGAACCCCCCGATTCTGATCCTCGACGAAGCGACGTCGGCCCTCGACGCGGAATCAGAGCTGCTGGTACAGGACGCGCTCGAGAAACTGTTGCTCAACCGCACGGCGTTCGTGATCGCGCACCGGCTGTCGACAATTCGGCGGGCGGACGCCATTATCGTGCTGGAAGACGGGCGGGTGGTCGAGAGCGGGCGGCACGCCGAGCTGCTGGCCCGTCGGGACAGTGTCTACTCGAAGCTGTACGCGACGCAGGTGTTCGGCGGCGAGGGCGATGACGGGGGGGCGAAGGTCGAGCCCACCGGTGCTCCGGTGGCACCGGTGAGGCGCGCAGGGGATCCGGCGATGAACCGAGCGACATGATCAAATCGATGACCGGGTTCGCCTCGGTGAGTCGGAACCACGAGCTGGCGACCATCGGCGTGACCGCACGAAGTGTCAACCACCGGTATCTCGACGTGCAGGTGCGCGTGCCGCAATTGCTCGTCGAGCAGGAAGCGGAGCTGCGCGGGCTGGTTCAGCGCACGGTGCAGCGTGGTCGCGTCGAGCTGACCGTGACCGCCCGCGTGACGAAGCCGCCGGCGGTCGAAGTCGAGTTGAACGAATCTCTTGTCGAAGCGCTCTCCGCCGCTGTGGAGCGAGCGCACGAACGGGGCCTGGCGACGGGTGGCCTGGCGTCGAGTGACCTTTTGCGGTTTCCCCAGGCGGTGGTCGTCCGGGAGCGAGAGACCGATGAGGTGAGTCGGACGTCGATTCAGGCTGCGGTGGCCGAAGCGGTCGAGACCGCCCTGCGGGAGCTCGACGTCATGCGTCTGCGCGAGGGGGAGTATCTGGGTGCGGACCTCGACAGCAAGCGCGCGAATGTGGCCGACCTGGTCGAGCGGCTCGCCACGACGGCAGAGTCCGGACAGACTGGGCTCATAGACCGACTGACCACCCGGGTTGGAGAATTGCGCGCGCAGAGCGTGGTCGACGAGGGATTAGTGGCCCAGGAAGTGGTTCGGTTTGCCGCGCGGTCGGATGTCAGCGAAGAGCTCGCGCGTTTGCGCGGGCACCTCGCGCATTGGTCGGTGCTGGCGACGTCGCCTGGCCCCTGTGGTCGGAAACTGGACTTCCTGCTGCAGGAGATGAACCGTGAGGTCAATACCCTGGGCGCGAAGATCGAGGGCGCCGAGGTCAGCGAGCTCATCGTGGCGGGCAAGGCAGAGCTCGAGAAGCTGCGGGAGCAGATTCAGAACGTCGAGTGACGGGAACTCCGGGCGCGGGTGGAGCAGCGTGCAAACGAAAGGGAGCTTGTTTGTGGTCTCGGCGCCGTCTGGCACAGGCAAGACGACGCTGGTGGAGGCGTTGGTGCTGCGGGTGCCCGGTCTCGAGATGTCCAGGTCCTACACGTCGCGACCGCCGCGTCCGGGAGAGCGGGACGGCGTGGAGTATAATTTCGTCAGTCGCGAGCGCTTCGGGGCAATGCGAGACGCTGGCGAGTTTCTCGAATGGGCCGATGTCTTCGGCCACCTCTACGGTACGAGCGCGATAGATACGCGCCGACACCGCGACGCGGGCCAGGACCTGGTACTGGTCATCGATGTCCAAGGCGCGAGCCAGGTGCGACGGCTCTATGGCGGGACCGTGGGCATCTTTGTGCTGCCGCCGTCGCCGGCGGTGCTCGAACGTCGGCTGCGTAGACGCAGCCGGGACCATCTGACAGAAGAAGAGCTACGGAGCCGGCTGGCGGTAGCGCAGCGCGAAGTCGAGCGGATGGCGGACTACGACTACGTGGTCGTCAACGATGAGGTTGAAGACTGTGTCGAGCGGCTGCGCTGTATCGTCATGGCGGAGCGCGCTTCGTGGCGCGCGGCCGGGGCGGCGGGTCAGGCCATCGCCAGGGCATTTCGGGACATCGACTAAGAGGACGGTACCGTGGGATTGATTGCACTTGGGGTGACCGGTGGTATCGGCGCCTACAAGGCGGTCGAAATGGCGCGCGGGTTGCAGGGGGTCGGCCACGACGTCGTGGCGATTATGACGCCCGCGGCCCACCGGTTCGTGGGGCGGGTGACGTTCGAGGCCATCACGCAGCGACGGGTCATCACCGACCAGTTCGCGCCCGGTGCCAACGCCGACATCGAGCACATCGCGCTGGCGTCGGACATCAAAGCCCTGCTCGTGGCGCCGGCGACGGCGAACCTCATTGGAAAGTTCGCCCACGGGATCGCCGACGATTTCCTGACAACGTTGTATCTGGCCACGCGAGCACCCGTCGTAGTGGCACCGGCGATGAACACGAACATGTTCGAGCACGACGCCGTGGTGCGAAACCTGGCGACGCTTGTCGAGCGGGGTGTGCACGTGGTGGGACCGGGCGAGGGGTATCTAGCCTGTGGCTGGATTGGGAAGGGGCGCTTGGCGGAGCCGGCCGAGGTCGTCTCGGCGGTCCAGGCCGTGCTGCGCCCGCCCGGTGACCTCGTGGGGCGGTGTGTCGTGGTGACGGCGGGGCCAACCTTTGAAGACCTGGACCCGGTGCGCTACCTTGGCAACCGGTCGAGTGGGCGGATGGGGTTGGCGCTTGCCGGCGAGGCCGTCGCGCGCGGCGCGCGGGTGGTCCTGGTGCTGGGGCCGGTCAGCCTGGAGCCCCCGCTCGGCGCCGAAGTGGTGCGGGTGCGGAACGCGGCCGAGATGCGGAACGCCGTCATGGGGCATGCCGCGGACGCCGATGCGGTCATCATGGCGGCGGCCGTGGCTGACTATACCGTCAGCGGGGGCGTCCGTCCAGAAAAGTTGACCAAGGACGGGGAGACTCAGACGCTGACCCTGACCCGGACCACCGACATTTTGGCGGAGCTGGGCCAGTGGCGGGGCGACCGGACCCGGCCGGTGCTGGTTGGGTTTGCGGCCGAGACCCACGATGTGGTCGCTCACGCGAAGACGAAGCTGGATGCCAAGCGGGTGGACGTGATGGTGGCCAACGATGTGTCGCGACCCGATGCCGGATTCGAGGTGGACACCAATGCGGCGACGCTTGTCGAGGCGACGGGCACCACGGATCTGCCGCTGCAATCGAAGCGAGACCTGGCGCGGGTCATCCTCGAACGCGTCGACGCGCTGCTCAGCCCGCACTCTTCGGCGGCTGCGGCCGATGTCGTAGACGATGACGCGTCGTGAACAGCTCGCTGCACACCTGGGGTTCTTCGAGGAGCTCGGGGTGGACGGTGTCAGTAAGGACCCGAGCTGGCGCCTTCGCGGGTTCGTGACGCCGCGCGCCGCAGAGCCGGCGCCGGTTGGTGACTTGCCGCCATCGACGGGTGGCGTCGGCGAGTCCAAATCCGACACCCTGGAGCAGATACGGGACGACCTGGGCGAATGCACGCGGTGCAAGCTGCACACGGGTCGGAGGACGCTGGTGTTTGGCGTCGGCAATCCGGACGCGGACCTGCTCTTCGTGGGTGAAGCGCCGGGACGGGACGAGGACCGTGAGGGAGTTCCGTTTGTCGGCCGCGCCGGGCAGCTGCTGACCAAGATCATCGCCTCGATCGGGCTGACACGCGACGAAGTCTATATCGCCAATGTCATCAAGTGTCGCCCCCCCAACAATCGGAACCCGGAGCTCGATGAGGTGCAAAGCTGCGAGCCGTTCCTGTTCCGCCAGCTCGATGCGGTGAGGCCGAAGGTGGTGATGGCGCTAGGGGCCTTCGCCATTCGCACGCTGCTTGGCACCGATCAATCGATCTCTCGGCTGCGCGGGAGGGTGTACGATTATCGTGGCGCGAAACTCGTCCCGACGTTTCATCCCGCCTTTCTCCTGCGGAGCCCCGACCGGAAACGGGACGTCTGGGAGGACATGAAGACAGTCCGCGCGTTGCTTGCCGAATGAGATCTGCCGCCAGGCGGGTACACCCCTGGTGCTAGCGAGGCTCCGCTTCAGACCAGTTGGCTGCGCCTCACTAGCCGAGCTCTTCTCACAGTCCCGCTACGCGGGGGCTAGACATCTCCCACTGTCACAAGAACTTGCCTCAACTGTCACGAAATCGCCCAGAGGAGATGTCTAGCGTCGTCTCGGTCGCCGTTCCGGTCCCCGCACTCGACTTACTCAGCTACGAGGCGCCTCTAGAGCTGCCGCTCCCGGAGATCGGGGCTCGCGTCCTGGTGCCGGTGGGGTCGAGGGTGATGACGGGGTGCGTGGTCAAACGGGTGGACGAGCCGGCGGTGCCGACACTGAAATCGCTAATCGATGTCTTGGACGCCGAACCGATGCTGCCGCCCGAGGTGGTGGATCTCGCCTTGTGGGTCGGCGAGTACTACGCGTGCGGACCGGGTGAGGCGATTGCTGCGGCGATGCCACCGCGGGCATGGGTGGTGAGCGAACGCCAGGCCCGAATCACCGATGCGGGGTTGGCTGCACGTGGTGGAGAGTCGGGAGCGGCACGTCGCACCGCGCTCGAATGGTTGGCCGACGGCACCGCACGCCCGGTGGCCCAATTGCGGCGCTTGCTTGCGGCGCGGCGGGGGCAGGCGGGTCGTGGGTCGGGCGGTGCACATGCGCTCCTTGCGGCCATGGCGCGCGACGGGTTGGTGACGCTGGCACAGCCGCTGAAGGGAACTGCCAGGGCGTTCAAGTCGATTCGCATGGCGCGGCTTACGCCGCACGGGGTGGAGCTGCTCGAGAGCGGGACCGCACTGGGCGCACGTCAACGGGAGACGCTCGAGCTGTTGCGGGGGACGCCGGCTGGCGTGGCGGTGCCGGATCTGACGCGGCGTGGGATCTCGAGCGAAACGGTCAGACGGCTCGGAGAGCGCGGGGGGCTGTCCGTCTTTCGCGAGGCGGTCGAGCGCGACCCGTGGCCAACCCAAACCCTCAACACGATAGCCACCGACAGCGTGACGGACCGGGTGCTGACGACGGACCAGCAGACAGTGGTCGATGCGCTGAGAGAGGCGGCCCAGTCGGAAACGTTCACGGTGGCCCTGCTACATGGCGTGACCGGCAGCGGCAAGACGGAGGTCTATCGGCGCCTGGCAAAGATGGCAGTGGAGTCGAACCGTCAGGCCCTGATTCTCGTGCCGGAGATCGCATTGACGCCGGCGGTCGCCACGCACTTTCGGCAGGCCTTCGGCGCACGGGTCGCGGTGCAGCACAGCGGGTTGTCCGACGGCGCCAGACATGACCAGTGGCATCGGATTCGGCGGGGGGACGTTGATGTCGTGGTTGGCACCCGGTCGGCGGTGTTTGCCCCGTTGGCGTCGCTTGGGCTGGTCGCCGTCGACGAGGAGCACGACGGGTCCTACAAGCAGGGGGAGAGCCCTCGGTATCACGGGCGAGATGTGGCGATTATGCGGGCAAAGCGTAGCGGCGCCCTGGTGGTGTTGGGCTCGGCGACGCCATCGCTCGAGACTTATCGGCACGCAGTGGGCGGACGATACCGTCGAGTGAGCCTGCCGCATCGCGTCCGCAGTCGTCCTTTGCCCGTGGTCCGCATTGTCGACATGCGCGAGGAGTATGCGGCACAGGGACCAGACGTGGTCTTCAGCCGGCCATTGGTCGACGCGCTCGATGCGCGACTTACGCGTCGCGAGCAGGCGCTGATCCTGCTGAACCGGCGTGGCTTCGCCTCGGCGGTGTTCTGCCGTCAGTGCGCCCGGAGTCTGGAGTGCCCCAACTGCAGTGTGTCGCTTACGTTCCACCGGTTGGCCGACCTGGCACGCTGTCACTACTGTGGGTACGCGCGGGGCCGGCCGGCCGCGTGCCCCGACTGCGACGGGACCTTTCTGGAACAGATCGGGTTCGGCACCGAACGAGTGGAGTCGGAGATCCTGGCGCGCTGGCCTGACGCGCGGGTCGCTCGACTGGATCGGGACACAACGCGACGAAAGGGCGCGGCGGCGAAACTGCTCGACCGTTTTGGGCGTGGAGAGGTGGATGTCCTGGTCGGGACGCAGATGGTGGCCAAGGGGCACGATTTTCCGCGGGTGACGCTCGTTGGTGTGGTCTCGGCCGACGTCGGGCTGGGTGTGGCCGATTTTCGGGCCGCAGAGCGTACCTTTCAGCTGCTGACGCAGGTGGCTGGGCGAGCTGGACGGGGAGAAACCCCGGGGGAAGCGGTCGTGCAGACGCTCTACCCTGACCATTACAGTATTCGTTATGCGTGCAGCCAGGCATACGAGCCGTTCTACGACGAGGAGATGCGGTATCGCCGGGCGATGCGGTATCCGCCCGAAGTCTCGCTGGTAAGCGCCGTGGTCCGGGGCACCAGCTTCCACCAGACGATGCAGGAGGCCACCGATTTGGTGAGCGGCCTGCGCCGCAGGACGAGTCGGTTTCGCGTACTGGGCCCGGCGGCGGCTCCGATTGGCAGGCTCCGTGGTCAGTATCGGGTCCAGCTGTTCCTGAAAGGCCCGCAACGGCGCGAAATGCGGGAAGCCCTGTTGGCAGCGTTGGAGGGTCGCGCCGACTTGAAGCGTCGGGTGGTGATTGACGTGGACCCGCTGGCGATGTTGTAGGAGCTTACGACGTCAGGAGTCAGAAGTCAGAAGTCGGAAGGCAGGAGAAAGCAGGAGGGCTTCGCCAACATCATTTCAGGAACGCGGCGAAGAGGGTTGACGCGTGATCGCCCTGTCTCATTCGGCGACGAAGTCGGTGAGCTCGATCGGGGCGGGCGTGAAGCAGAGCACGAACATGACCAGAGCGCCGACCGCAACCAGTACCCGCGTGCGGTCGAGCGGGATGTGGTGGTCGAGTGTGCGCGGGTGCCGCGGGCCGAAGGTGACGAGCATGACCACCATCAGGACCGCCCAGGCTATCCAGCTCGGTGACTGTAGCGTGAGGAGGATGACGATGGCAGCGGCCGACACGGTGACCAGCGTGGAGCGGGTGCCGAGCGCGGCGTAGGAGATGTGCCCTCCATCGAGCTGGCCGAGGTCGGAGCCGGGGGCGGGAGCCTGCTGTGGATCGACGACGGGGGCGCCCTGCAGGTCGGCCCCCAGAGCGCCGGCGCGAGCCCCGGACCCGTATGCTAC
>JASLOY010000089.1 GCA_030745255.1 Vicinamibacterales bacterium | reverse complement strand
GTCGGGTCGATGCACCTGATTACCTCAGCCAATGCCGACGAAGAGCTGGTCCACAACGTGACAAAGGCACTGTATGAAAACAGCGCCAGCGTCGTGGAGAGGCATGGGGCCGGCCGGGCGATCGTCGCCGGCAACGTCGTGCGCGACAGCGGCACCGACTTCCACCCCGGCGCCATCCGCTTCTATCAGGAGATCGGAATCTGGCCGTAGGAGGTCCCGTCGGCGAGACGGCTCCAGCAAGTGCAAGACAGCTCGTCACACGGGTGCTGTCGGTCGCGCTGTGCCTGTTCACGCTAGCGCAGGTGAACTACCCGATCCTGGCGCCACAGCCGCAGCTCGCAGTCTTCGCATTGCTCGGGCTCGTCATCTGCTTTCTCAACGTGCCGGTTCATCCTACGTTCGGGAAGAACCGTGTCGCCCGTGCCAGCGACGTTGTGCTGGCAGTGCTGGCCACCGTTTGCTGCGGGTGGATTCTCGTCCAGAACGACCCGTTCTTCGAAGGTTTCTGGCAGAACGGCTCGACGCTGGGCAACCGGGCCGGGTTCGAAACCTCGACCGATATCCTGGTCGGTTTAGTCGGACTGCTTCTGGTTATAGAGGCGGCCAGGCGGTCGCTCGGGCTCGCGCTGCCGATACTCTGCGGGCTGTTCCTGGTGTACGCCTACATCGGGCCGAGCATGCCCAACTGGCTGTTCCCGCACCGTGGCTACTCGATTGAGCGGATTGTGGCGCAGGCGTTTCTGCAAGCCCAGGGCACGTTCGGGGTAGCCCTGGGCGTCATGTTCACCTATGTCTTCCTGTTCGTCATTTTCGGCGCGTTCCTGTCGGCGACCGGAGCGACCCGCTTCATAATCGACTTCGCCCAGTCGGTGTTCGGGGCCAGCCCGGGCGGACCGGCCAAGGTCGCGGTGCTCAGCAGCGGGCTGATGGGGTCGCTGTCGGGGAGCGCGGTCGCCAACACGGCGACCACCGGAACCTTCACGATTCCGATGATGCGTAGCGCCGGTTTCAAGGCGACCACCGCCGCCGGCATTCAGGCGGCCGCCAGCTCGGGGGGTGCCCTGATGCCCCCGGTGATGGGCGCCGGCGCCTACATGATGTTGCAGATCATCGATAACCCGCCGGTGACCTATCTGCAGATCATCCGCGCGGCGCTGATTCCGGCGCTCCTCTACTACCTCTCGCTGTTCCTGATTACCCACTTCCACGCCAAGAGATCGGCGAGTAACGAAGCCGCTCAGGCGGACCGGGTCGCCGAGTCGGCGGCGGCGTCCGACGCACTGGCCACGTCGCGCATGGAGGGTGTCGTTTTCGCCACCGCGCTCGGCACGCTTATCCTGCTGCTGATCCTGGGCTACACCCCCTTCCGCGCCGTCAGCCTGTCGCTGCTCGCCATCGTCGTCGTCGGCGCGTTCAATCCGCGCACCCGACTATCGGTCGGGTCGGTGATAAAGGCGTTCGTCAAGTCGTCACGCGACGTTGTCTCACTCGTTGCCGCCTCCGCTTCAGTCGGCATCATTATCGGCATCGTCACCCTGACCGGGATCGGCACCCGGCTGCCGGCCGCGATTCTGCCGCTGGCCGAGCAAAGCCTGTTCCTGGCGCTGGTGCTGATCATGATCTCGTCGATCATCCTCGGCATGGGCCTGCCCTCAGCGGTCTGCTACCTGCTGCTCGCCACGCTGATCGGTCCGGTGCTCGACAACCTGGGAGTCGTGCCGCTGGCGGCGCACCTCTTTATCTTTTATTTCGGCATGATGTCGATGGTGACCCCGCCGGTCGCGCTCGCCGGGTACGCCGCCGCCTCAATCGCCGGCACCAGTATCATGCCAACCAGCTTCGCGGCGTTCCGCTTCGCGCTGGTTGGCTTCACGCTGCCCTACATCTTCGTCTACCGCCCCGAGCTCCTGATGCTGACCGCGACCGGCGAGACGGCCGGGGCGCTGGCCATGCTGGTGCCGGTGGGGATCGGCACATTGGGCGTCGTCTGCTTCGCTTCCGGGATCACCGGACAGCTTCGAAGCGCCCTTGCCCTGCCACTGCGCATCGCCATGTTCGTAGCCGCGGCGCTCTTGCTCGCACCGGGGCCGACGATCTCGATGGCGGGCATGCCGGTTCCGATTCTCGACGCCGCCGGGGTCGTCCTCTTCGGAGCCATCTTCACAATGAACCGGGTCCGATGAGCAGCATCGTCGCATCAGTCGAGGCCGAGTACCGACGCTACAAGGCGCTTGGGGAAGGCGTGTTTGCGCAATTGGACGACGACGAGCTCAACGCGCCTTGTCCGCGCGACGGCAACTCCATCGCGGTGATTGTCTGGCATGTCGCAGGCAATCTCGCCTCCCGATTTACCAACTTTCTTACCGCTGACGGAGAGAAACCATGGCGCCAGCGCGAGGAAGAGTTCGCCCAACGCACTGTATCTCGCCAGGAGCTGATGACGAAGTGGGAACACGGATGGTCGAGGCTCCTCGACGTTCTCTCGGACCTGACGGACGACCACCTGACCCGCACTGTCACGATTCGCGAGCAACCATTGCGGGTTCACGAAGCGCTACATCGCTCGCTTGCACACGTGAGCTACCACGTTGGTCAGATCGTCTATGTGGCCAAGTCACACCGGGGAGACGCGTGGAGATCCCTGAGCATACCGCCCGGCGCATCGACCGTCTACAACGAGAATCCTAGGCTCGAACGCCCGGTCGACCATGCGACGACCTTGAATCGACAGAGCGGCAGAGACTAACGGAGAAACGATGTCGATTCGTGTCGTTCGGCTGGGGAGTCCTCGAGCGCACGGCGAAGGTCTTCGCGTGGGCACGGTGAGACGACCACCCCGCGGTGTACCGAAGACGGAGTACGCCTCCCGCGATCTGTATGATGTCTGGCTCCCGGAGCTGGCACCAAGCGAGGCGTTGCTGAAGGAAGGCCTGGCCGTGTCGGATACCGCCGCCTGGCGCCGGTTTGCGCGCCGCTATCGCGCGGAAATGAAGGCCCCTGAGAAGCGCCATCTGCTCGATTTCCTGTCCGCTCTGTCGCACCAGACCAACGTGTCGGTGGGGTGCTACTGCGCGGACGAACAGCGATGCCATCGCTCCGTACTCGGCGAGCTGCTCGCCGACCATGGCGCGCTGCTGGCGTGACCTGCTCTCCCCGGTCTGGACATGTCCGCTTCCCAGCATCCCGCGGTGGCGAATAGCCGACGCGAAGCTGCGTATCTGGGGAAGAGGAGGACGCATGATTCAGGTCGAGGAACGAGACGACGTCACACCGCTCTGCCCCCACTGCGGGCAGTCCTTGCGCTCGGTCCATTACCGCCAGCTCGAAGGGCTATTCGGCCGCCGATACGTGTATTTCTGCGCCGTGTGCCAGAAGGTACTCGGAGTGTCCCACCGCAAAGGCTTCTGGATGGGGTAGCAGTAGACAGCCCGGAGCGCTTGGGGAACACTACACGAGAGCCGCTGGAATTCGTCCCGTCGCTGGCGATCCGGCGTGAACCGCAGCGGAGCCCGCATGACGGCCACTCGACTCGTGTATCTGCTCGCCATCGCGGGCGTGCTGTGCGGTACGAGGGTGGTCCACACCCAGATCGCCACCCCGACCCAGGCGTTCGAGGCCGGCGAGCTCCCCCCGACGATCCCGATCTTTCCGCTGGATGACGTCATGCTGTTCCCGCACGCGACCCGACCGCTGCATATCTTCGAGCCGCGGTACCGCGACATGGTGACCGACGCCCTGGAGGGCAACCGACTCATCGGGATGGTGCTACTCGAACCGGGCCACGAGGCGGAATACGAGGGCCGACCGCCGATCTTTCCGGTGGGGTGCGCGGGCGTCATCGCCAGCGTCGAGGAGCTACCGGACGGACGCTTCAACATCTTGCTGCGGGGGCTGACCAAGTTCCGCGTCACCGGGGAAGACCAGAGTCGCTCGTATCGGCTGGCCCATGTCGAGGCCATTCCCGAAGAGTTGACCGCCACCGAGCGGGTGGCGCTTGGCGACCTCGAGGAGGAGCTGTCGGCGCTGCTACCGTCCACGTTGCCGGGACTGCAGATACCGGCTGGGCTGGCGGACGAGGATCTCGTCAACGGCGTCGCCCAGATCATGAACATCGACCCTCTCGACCGTCTGGGACTACTGGAACAGCCTGGCCCACTTGCCCGCGCGCGGGCGCTCATCGACCTGCTGTACCTCCGGTCTGTCCTGCCACGCTGAGCGCACCCATTGCAGGACGCCGCCACTCACGCATGCTGGCTTTCCTGAAGACCGTGCTCGTCTACGTGTGGGCGCCCGTCGCCAATCTGCTGTGGTACACGCACACGGTGGTCATGGGCAGCCTGTCGCTGCTCCTGTGGCCGTTCGACCGGACCGGGGAGATGCAGTTCTGGTGCTCGCGATGGTGGTGCCGGCTGGTCGCCTGGTCGATCTTCGCCCGCATCCGCGTACATGGGGTCGAGCATGTCCGTGCCGGGCAGCCCTACGTCTACATGGCGAACCACTCGAGTCTCATCGACACGCCGGCGCTATTCGCGTATCTGCCCTACCCGTTTCGCATCATGGCCAAGCGCGAGCTGTTCCTCGTGCCGTTCATGGGGTGGCACCTGTGGACCGCCGGCCACTTCCCGATTGACCGCAGGAATGCCCGCAAGACGATTCGCAGTGTGCGGCGGGTCATCGACGGTGTACGCGGCGGGGCGTCGCTTGCCCTGTTCCCCGAAGGCACCCGAACCCGGGACGGGCGTCTCCAAGAGTTCAGGTCGGGCGCCTTCAAGATTGCCCTCAAAGCCGGCGTGCCGATCGTGCCGGTGACGATTCGCGGCACGTTCGCGCTGCTGCCAAAGACCACGCTGGCACCGCGACCCGGGCGAGTCGACGTGATCCTCGGCACGCCGATCGACACGCGGGCATACGACGAGCGGCGGCTGCCCGAGCTGATCGCGCGGACCAGGAACGTCATCGAGCAGACGTTGTCCGGCGGGCCGCCAGACGGCGGCTCGTCCGCATGTGCGTCGTCTGGCTGATCCGCGACGCACGGAACATATGACCCACATCGCGCTCCTGCGTGGCATCAACGTCGGTGGACGGAATCGTCTGTCGATGGCCGACCTCGTGCGCCTGTTCGAGGAGGCGGGCGCCAAGCGGGTCCGCACCTACATTCAAAGCGGGAACGTGGTTTTTGACGCCCTCTCCGCCCGCGCCGGTCGACTGGCAGCGACGGTGTCGGCGGCAATCGCGGCGCAGATCGGACCGGAGGTCCCGATCGTGACCAGGACGGCGGCGGACCTCGCGCGGATCGTCGACGCGAGCCCGTTCGCCAGGGCCGGTACCGACCTCAAGCTACTGCACGTCGGCTTTCTGGCCGCCTGTCCCGCCGCCACCGCGATTGCGGCCCTCGACCCCGACCGATCTCCGCCCGACGAATTCGCGCTGCGCAACCGAGAGCTGTATCTGCGCTGCCCGAACGGCATGGCACGTACAAAGCTCACCAGTGCCTACTTCGACGCGACGCTCAAGACGGTGACCACCATCCGGAACTGGCGCACCACGTTGAAGCTCCTCGAGATGGTCGGCGCGTGATCGCCTCAAGGAACCCGGGCGCATGATGAGTCGGCTCGACCTCTTCTCTCCGAGTTACGAAGTCGCACGGCGGCGTTTCCGCGATACGGCGAACGAGGCAGGCGCCACGCTCGAGCAGCATCCCGTCGACCCCGGCGCGGACCTGACCATAGACGTTGCCACGTTGGGTCACGCCAATCCGCGTTGGGCCGTCGTCGTCACATCTGGTCTCCACGGTGTCGAGGGGTTCTTCGGTTCGGCGATCCAGCTCGCCTGGCTCACGCGTCTGAAGAGCGGCGGGCCCCTACCGGGTGGCGGTGCCATCGTGCTCATACACGCGGTGAACCCGTACGGCTTCGCGCGCCTCCGCCGGACCAACGAGGACAACGTCGACCTGAACCGGAACTTTCTCGACACCCGTGATTCGTATACCGGCGCCCCTGCCGCCTACGCAGCGCTGGACCCATTTCTCAATCCGGCGTCTCCTCCCTCCCTGCTCGAGCCATTTCGACTCAAGGCACTCTGGCACATCAAACGGAACGGATTGCCGATGCTGAAGAACGCTGTCGCCGGTGGGCAATACCGATTTCCACGGGGTCTGTTCTTCGGTGGATATGGACCTGCTGCCGCCACGCGGATCATGCAGCAGCATCTCGCCGCCTGGCTCGGCGGCGCGCAACGGACGATACACATCGATCTGCACAGCGGACTGGGAGCCCACGGCCGCTACCGGCTGCTGCTGGCCGAATCGATGAGACCATCGCAGTCCGAGTGGTATCGTGACACGTTCGGGTCCGAAGTCGTTGAACCGCTGGATAGCGTCGACGGCACCGCCTACGACGCCTCGGGCACGCTCGGTGGCTGGGCCATGCGCCATTTGTCCGACACGCGATATCGCTTCGTCGGCGCCGAGTTCGGCACCTACCCGATTCTTCGGGTGCTCGGAGCCTTGCGCGCCGAGAACCGGGCGCATTTCTTCAGTCGACCGGATGTCGGCGCCTTTCGGCGAGCCAGGAACGAGCTGCTGGAATGCTTCTGTCCACACGACCGTCGCTGGAGGGAGCTCGTCGTCGCGCAGGGTCTGGCGATTATCGACCAGGCCGTGCGCTCGCAGACAACCGAATGACAGCCGGAGACACGGTGAAGAGGGGCAGGTGACGCGATGCGGTCAGCAGCGCAAACGGTACGGGAGTATCTGTCGGCCTTGCCGGTGGGTCGACGCAAGGCGCTCACGGCGGTCCGGAAAGTCATCCGGGCCAACTTGCCAGTGGGCTACGAAGAAGCGATGAACTGGGGGATGATCACCTACCAGGTCCCGCTGGCGACCTATCCGGACACCTACAACGGGCAGCCGCTGATGTACGCGGCGCTGGTGTCACAGAAGAACCACATGGCGGTCTACCTGACCGGCATCTACACGTCGCAGCAGACGCGCGACGGCTTCGAGGCCGCGTACCGGGCAACAGGTAAGCGGTTCGACGTCGGCCAGTCGTGTGTCCGCTTCAAGACGCTGGACGACCTGCCGCTACCGCTCATCGGGGAAACGATCGCGTCGCTGCCGGTCTCCGAGCTGGTAGAGGCGGTGCGGCGGGCCACCTCGTCCCGCAAGCCACGCGCAAAAACGACACGGACAAAGACGACCGCGGCCAAGACCAGGCCTCGTCGGGGCGCCAAGAAGCGGTAGCTAGGGGCCCCACGGCTCCGCCGTGGGTTGCCAATCGGTCGGGCAATGAGTAGCCTGTTATCGTTCGGATTGTGACGCGATCCGGCGGGGAAACGGTTCTGTTCGAAAAGGAGTGTTCATGCGCACGCTGCTGACGGCCATGTTTCTGGCGCTGGTTGGGGTCGGGTCGCTGACGACCGCGCAGACCCAGAAACCAGTGATCGAAGTCTACAAGTCACCCACTTGAGGGTGTTGCGGGGGATGGGTCTCACATCTCCGCGAGAACGGTTTCACGGTGCAGACGACAGACGTCGCTGACGTCAGCCCGCTCAAGGGCGAGCACGGTGTGCCGGGCCGAGTCACCTCCTGTCACACGGCTCTGGTCGACGGCTACGTCGTCGAGGGGCACGTCCCCGCCGAGGACATCGAGCGGTTGCTCGACGAGCGGCCGGACATCGCGGGAATCTCGGTTCCCGGCATGCCGGTCGGCTCGCCCGGCATGGAGGGACCGAACCCGAAGGGGTTCGCCGTCATCTCGTTCGACGACGACGGCGAGCTGGCCGTGTTCTCCGAACACAAGCCCTGACACAACGCGAGTGGTCATGCTCCGGACCCGCCGCGCGGCGGTGGTGTCCGGAGCCTCCTCGCCTCGGTAGGCGTTCCGCGCCATGCCTCGCTATCGCCACGCCCTTCCACAGCTCGACGGCCGTCTGTTCTTGGCCGACGGCGGCATGGAAACCAAGCTCATTTTTCTCGACGGGCTCGAGCTCCCGAATTTCGCCGCCTTCACGCTACTCCACCAGGCAGACGGTCGGGCGGCGCTCGAGCGTTACTTCAGACCCTATGCCGAGCTGGCCCGGCGCATGGAAACCGGATTCATCCTCGACAGCGCGACCTGGCGGGCGAGTGGGGATTGGGGGACGCGACTGGGCTACGCCCCGGAGACGCTGGCCAACGCGAATCGTGAGGCGATCGCGATGCTCGAGTCGCTCCGGGAGGAGTTTCAGACACCGCAGACTCCGGTGGTCCTCAACGGATGCATCGGACCACGTGGAGACGGCTACAACGCCGATCGGCTCATGTCGGTGACCGAATCCGAGGGTTATCACCGCGAGCAGATAGACACGTTTGCTGGCACCGAAGCCGACATGGTGAGCGCCATCACGATGAACTACGTCGAGGAGGCGGTCGGCATCGCCCAGGCCGCCCGGCGGGCCGCCATGCCGGTAGTCATCTCCTTCACCGTCGAGACCGACGGGCGCCTGCCGACCGGTCAGACCCTTCAGGCCGCAGTCGAGCAGGTCGACGCCGAAACTGACGCCTATCCGGCCTACTTCATGATCAACTGTGCTCATCCCACCCACTTCGACGAGGTGCTGGAGACCCGGGCCCCGTGGCTCGACCGTCTCGGCGGTCTGCGCGCCAATGCCTCGCATAAGAGCCATGCGGAGCTCGATGAGTCGACCAGCCTCGACGTCGGCGACCCGGACGAACTGGGCCGACAGTATGCTGCCATCAAGCAACGGGTACCGAGGCTGAACGTGCTGGGCGGCTGCTGCGGCACCGACCACCGCCACATCGAGCAGATCGCCGCAACCTGCGCCCCGCTGTTTCCGCAAGCAGACTGACCCCTCAGGCACCCGGATTTCACCGACGTCACCGTTCGACCTGGAACACACCCTGCTCCGACGCAGCGTATCGACGCCGAGGTCGTACGTGGGAGATGCCCCTCAACGGCTACAATGATGCGCCACGGGTACCGGCCACGGGACGTGCCGTTGACGGCCCGGTCGGCTACTATGACAGCACCAACGACAATGGCGGCAGCCATGAAGGAGCATACGATGACATCCAGCAGGCGCTATCTCGTCGTGTTCGGCATCGCGGTTTTCGTCGCCGGCTTCACCGCCGGCACCATATGGCAGCCCGATGCCAGCCTCCAGGCGCAAGGCAGCGGCAAGGTCTTCGAACTGCGGACCTACACGACAGCCGAAGGCAAGTTGCCCAACCTGCAGGCCCGGTTCCGCGACCACACGATGCGGATCTTCGATCGACACAATATGGAAAACGTCGGCTACTGGGTACCGCAGGAGCTGCCGAACACGCTGATCTACATCATCTCGCACGACAGCCGGCAGGCGGCTCAGGAAAACTGGCAGGGCTTCCGTGGCGACTCTGAATGGCCGGGCGTGGCCGAGGCCTCCGGGGTGGGACGCGTCAACGTCGAGTCAGTGTTCATGGAAGCAACCGACTATTCCCCGCTCAAGTAGCCCAGTTACACCAGCGAAAGGAAGGAGAACCGATGCGTGCCACACACATGTCCCTCACCCTAGCCGTCTGCGCACTCCTGGCGATCGGCACCGTCTCCGACGCCGAGGCCCAGCGGATGTACAACACCGCGAAACAGAAGCTGATGTCGGGCCAGCAGATTGTTGGCGGCACCGTCGATACCCCAGACCCCCAGATCTACTGTGCGATGGCCAATGCCGGGTTCGACTTCATCTGGATCGAGATGCAGCACAGCCCACTGAGTTACCAGGAAGTGGCCCGGATGATTTGGGCCTGCCGGGACGCGCCCGCCATCCCGTTCATCCGCGTGCCGGATGCGACGGAGGGTGACATTCAGAAGGCGACCGACATCGGCGCACTCGGCATCATCGTGCCGATGGTCATCACCCCGGAGGAAATGGAAGACGCGGTCCAGTGGGCCAAGTATCCACCCATGGGCATCCGCAGCCAGGGCGGCGGTCAGTACGGCCGGCTCTGGGGTCGGGACTATCGCCAGACGGCGAACGACAACATCATGATCGTTGCCATGATCGAACAGCCCGACGGCGTGGCACGGGCGGCGCAGATCGCGGGGGTGCCCGGGGTCGACGTCGTCTTCGTCGCCAGCAGCGACCTCGGCAGCTTCTCCGGTAAGCGGCAGGGCGACCCCGACTATGAAGCGCTCGTCACGACGATCCACGACGACACCCTGGCCGCCGGAAAACAGCTGGGCGGACCATCGGCGTGGCGC